>JBCCAG010000387.1:0-4447 GCA_039814955.1 Cyanobacteria bacterium P01_A01_bin.135 | reverse complement strand
TCTATCTAATTACTTCAGCGTCGCGCCGGTTAGCTATGGCGTCCTGCGTCAGCCTGCAGGTGGTTTTAGGTTCCGTGTCTCTCTATCGGTGTCAAATACCCTAGGGCTTCCCCAGTCCCCCGCCACGGGGGAACCGCGAGGCAGCGCTCCCCTCTGCCTACTGTCTACCGGTGATTTTTTAGTTACCCGCCCCAGCGATCGCCCCCTGATTGAGCAGCCGGAGTTTCAAGACTTTTCTACCCTGTATGGCCTGTTGAGAGATGTCCCTCAGAGCAATGCCAGCGGCCTCGATTTTGGCATGGGCGACCCCGACGCGATCGCCAACTTCGAGTTCTTCGACTTTCAAGGACGCCTAGACCAATACCGGCAGCAGCTAGAACGGCTGATGGAGCTGCATCTGTTTGACCGGTTTGCTAAGCATCACCCGGGGATGGAGCATCTCGGCGGGGTGCCCAAGGGGGGCACCTTCATTTTGGTCTATGTCGACGGGCGGGATCTAGTTCAGGATCTGCTAGCGGTGAGCCGTAACTCGGACTATCGGGCCCGCACGGCAGCGATTGAGCCGTACGTCTTGCTGCCGACGCCCTCCACCGCAGAGACGATTACCCGTGAGCAGCTATCGCAGCGTGAAGACATCGTCGTCGCCGACTTTTGCCTCCCCTACCGTTGTTCTAGCGATGCCCTCGCCGTCAACTATCTAGTTGCCCCCACCCGGCCTATCGTCCTGCTGGAGAAGGCGGCGTTTTGCGCCGGGGATGAGACGCGCTACGAGTTCATCCTCGACCCGGCCAACGGCACCCTCAAGGGAGATGGCAGCTTCTTTGACGAGGGACGATACTACTTCCAGCCCAGCCGCATCCAGCGATCGCTGCAGCGGACAACGGCGCTGACCTTCACCTACATCGTCGAGGGCAGCTACGACACCTTCGTGGTCACTGTCCATCCCCTGCCCGATGCCAGTTTCCGCCTAGGCCCATCGCCGGGTCGAAAGAGATTCTGCAACAACGAAGCCCCAATTGGAGTCGAGGCCACTATGCTGGGCCAGCTCCAGGCCTTTGACGGCGAGGCAGACGTTTCGGATACCGTCCTCAACTTTGACGCAGCGCCGCCCCAGTTCTTACCGGCCCAGGTAGTGCTAGGGGATGCCCGTGAGAAATCGATTACCCTCCGGCACACCGTCAGCTCGGATGAGGACTGCACCAGTACGGCAGCACTTGAGGTCACCGTGCATGCCTTGCCCAACGCCAACTTCACTATTGGCGGCGGCGGCACCACCTTCTGCGACAACGATGACCCCGTAGCGCTATTCCCCGAGCAGCCAGGAGGTAGCTTCATGGTGCGAGATGCAGCAGAGGAGCCGCTAGCAGGGGCGATCGAAGGCAGCGAGGGAGGGTTCTGGCGCTTCTTGCCGGCAGCAGTCCTCACCACAGGGGCAGGCAGAGTCCGAGTGACGCTAACCTATGAAATCAGAGATCCCGATAACGACTGCACAAATACCCACACCCGCTCGCTCACCGTTCACCGCGCCCCCACGGCTTCCTTTGATACCGAGATCAGCAACGTTGGCCCCAATGGCTTTACGGTGCGGGTTAATAATATCGTTCTGCGGCCCGCCGAGGCAGTAGCGCTACAGTGGACTCACGAGGATGGTGAGCGAATTCCCGGCGGGGAGGACGACGACACGGCCCGCTTCAGGCTGCGCTACAACCATGACATCAGGACGTCGGAGCCCGGAGCCACGAAAGCCATCACCCTCCAGATCACGGCCCCGCCCGAGCGAGGGGGCTGCACTAGCACCATTACCCAAGAGGTGGAGGTCCCTTCTAGCCTTGTCATGGCGCTGGCCCTGGTGCAGCTGCCGGAATCCAGGCGCGCGGAAGGAGACTCTGACCTACCGCTGGCCGGGGAGCAGCGCTTCCCTATTCGCCTTGAGGAGGAGAAAGAGCATCGATTCGAGCGCTCGGCGTTTGACCCCAGCCGAGACTACCGCATTGAGGCCCGGACGGTGCCCAATGACGTTGACGGCGTCACGTTCACCTATACTCCCCCCAGCGGTAGCGCTCGACAGCTCACCACCAGCGGCGCTGCTCCGCGTCGAATGCCGGACTGGAAGCCCGATGTTGGCACCCATGTGATTGAGGCCAAGGCATTCCGTATGGCGGGAGACCGGCAAGTGCATAGCCCTACCCGGACTGTAACCCTGATCATTACCGAATCTGACGATAGCGGCGATGTGGAGATAGATGAGGGTGACGGCGGCACTGGGACAGATGTGGTGATCCCAATCGACATCAGCCCTCAGGGACCCGATGACGATTTTCCCAGCTTTCTTGGTAGCCAGCCCAGTCGCAGTCGTCTACAGACGCTTCTGCCCTGGTCCGGCGAGGCTAAAGGCGGCGACCGAGGCGAGTCGCTGCCGGGGGTGCAGCCGCTGGTCTCCCCAATAGGGTTGACCGGGATGCTTGGCATAACCCAGGGCGATCGCCCAGTCACCACCCCCCGAACCCGGCCAATACGTCTACTGCTGATCAATGCGGCCCTGCTGCTGATGGTTCTAGGCGGAGCAGCGCTATGGTCGCTACAGGGAAGAGAGCCCAACCCCTTGCCCAAAACCTCCGCGACGAGTACGGAGGGGTGACCGATGGCCAATCAACGCCACGTCATTGGGCGCACGGTGGTGGAGCTGGACGCCGGGAATTTGGCCGACGTGTGGGACCTCCAAGAGACCACGAGCCGCCTGCTGCGGCAAGCGCCGCCGCAGCTTGAGCAACTCTTTGATCGTCTGGTGGGGAATAGGGAAGTGATTCGGCTGGACCAGGTGGTGGTTAACCTAGACCGGCTTGCCCCACATTCCTTTGAGCGCGAGTTTCTACCGGCGCTGGTAACGGCGCTGCAGCAAACCTTAGGGGACCAGCTCGCCCAACGGAGGCTAGAAGCTCCAACGCCCCAGACCCCCAGCGCCGACTGGGAGGTACTGCTCTACTTCCTGCGCTATGGGCGGTTGCCCTGGTGGGTCACTGAGACAGCCTGGCCCGTCTGGCTAGAGCGCTGGCAGGCCGCTATGGGCCAGGATACTGGGCAGCGCCGGCTGCTGCGCCTGCTTGCCGAGCAGCCCACCGCCCAGCAGCGCTTAATTATCCAGTTTTCTGATGAGTTTCGCCACCAGCTCGTCGCGCAGCTCCGCCCGCCTTGGCGGGAGTATCCCTCCCTGCTGGGCCAGGCCCGTCAGCTTAGCCAAGCATTGAGCCTCGCTAAATCCACTCCACAGGCCCTAGAGCAAGAAGCCTGGCGACTGGTTCTACAAGCCCTGCAACGTACGGATGCCAATGCTTCGTTCCCGGCCTTGGACTGGGCGCAGCATTGGCTTGCCTACTTACAGCAAGTAGACCAGCCATCGCCCTTCGAGGATGCCTCTCGTCGACGCGAGCTGGAGGCTGCCGTGACCGCCCTACCTAGAGCGGAACAGGGGCTTTGGCGGGCGGCGCTAGCGCAAGCCCAGAGGATATCGGCCAGACCCCAGCCGCCAGATAGCTCCACTAGCTCCACCAGCCCCACGGACAGAAAAACCGCTGATTCATTTGGCGATCGCCCCCCTTCTGAGATACCTGACCCAGCGCCCTCCGACAGCTCACCGGAGATACCTGGCGAATTCGCGACCAGCGCCGCCGAACCATCCCAGTTATCGGAGGGGCCAGTCCGTGATGCTGCCGACAATACTCCAGATGGCGGTGGTCGCTTCCAGCTCTCACAGGGCAGCAGCCCTACCCCGGCCCCAATCAACCCCGACACCCTAGGGCAAGTGGGCGATCGCACTGCCGATTCGGGTCAGCGATCGCCCGCCAGCGCACCAAGCCCGCTTACTGGCGATTCTCAGCTTTCTCCTGATGAGGAAGCTGGCCTTTACATCCGCCACGCCGGACTGGTGCTGCTGCACCCATTTCTAGCCGCCTATCTGCGCGGCATCGACTTGGCCACCGGCAATGCCTTTCAAAATCAGCTGGCCCAGCAGCAGGCTATCTACCTGCTGCACTATCTGGCAACCCGCCAAACCCACGCGCCGGAATATGACCTGGTGCTGCCCAAACTGCTGTGCAGCTGGCCGCTGAATGGGGCGATCGCCGCCGATATCCCGCTGCCGGAGAAGGCGCTGCCGGAAGGGGAGGCGCTGCTGCAGGCGGCGATTGACCACTGGGGCGCGCTGAAAAGCACTAGCCCAGACGGCCTGCGGGAGGGTTTTTTGCAGCGAGACGGCAAGCTGACCCAGACGGGGGAGCGAACCTGGAAATTGCAGGTGGAGCAGAAGGCGATCGATGTGCTGTTGAGCCGGTTGCCCTGGGGGGTTAGCATGGTGAAACTTCCCTGGATGGAAATCCTGTTAACGGTGGAGTGGACCTAGGCCGATGAAAACGACTGAGGCCAAAAGCACCCATAGCCAGCAGCACCAGGC
>JBCCAG010000146.1:0-7129 GCA_039814955.1 Cyanobacteria bacterium P01_A01_bin.135 | reverse complement strand
CGCTCCAGGCTGGGCCGATGGTCTGCTGCAGCTCCGAAACGATCGCATCACGCTGCTCAGCATCGGTCAAAAGGGCGGCATTAGTAAACAATGCGTCAATTTCAGCTTCGTCGAGGTTCGTAGGAGACGGCTCGGCTGGTGCTGCCCCAGGTGAGCTAGATGGCTCCAATGCGGCCAGCGGGTCTGGGGTTGTTGAATCTGGAGTTTCTGAGTTTGGCGCTTCTGGGGGCGCTTCTGGGGGCGCTTCTGGGGACGCTTCTGGGGGCGCTGCTTCGCTGCCCGCTACTGGAGTTTCCGGTTCGGGGTCAGGGCCATCTCCAACCTCATCGTTTGCGGGAGCGGCGTCATCGAGCTGCTGGGTTTCCACCTCCCGCTCCCCTTCGGTGGGGCGCAGCTCTGGGGTTGGAACAAAGAACAGGGCGATCGCCGCTACCGCCAAGCTTGAAGCCCCTAGTGCAGCTGGCACCAGCCGCTGACCGGTGGGCTTTTGGCGAGGCACGAACCGGCGAGAGACTGGCGACAGGGGCAGCACCAGCTCAGGTAAGGTCTGGGTATCGGCAACCAGCTGATCCACCGCCTCCACTAAGTCAAACAGCTGCACCGTCGTCAGCTCTAGCTGCTGGGGACCTGGTTCAGCCTCCGCTGACGTATTCTCTCCGTTGACTTGCGGCGGAACCACAAGCTGGTGGCGGTTTTGCCCCAGCTGGGTAATCTTCACTCCCTGACCCGCGCTATCGCGGGGAATCGTGCTCAGCATCCCCTGCGCGTAGGTGCTGACGGCCTGGGCCAAGCCGTGGATAAAATCCTTGCCGCCCCTCAGGGTCTGCGGATGGCCGGCGAGGTGACATTCTGCATTGGTCACCATGGAGAGAACGGGCCGGACGGTCGTTTCGACGGCATCGCTACTCCAGCCTTCTACGGTGAGGCGGCAGTTTGGTAAATCGTAGTGACGCTGAATCGTCATGCAATTTCTCCATCGAATAGGCTAGCCCACAGCCGCTGCGGGCCCGCTGTGCCAGTACAAAACAAGAGCTGGCTCAGCAGATCTAGGGCCAGCTGATTGATCTTTTCCGAGTCCTGGTAGGCCACTACAGCGGCGCGCTTGGGGTTCATGCGGGCGTGGAAGTGGGCCGTGAATCGCTCTAGGTAGTGGGCCAGGCCAAAGTTATGGTCAACCGATAGGCCTTTGGCCTGTAGTTGCTGATGGGCCAACAGCAGCTGGCGAATCGTGGCGGTGAGCCGCCGCGCTAGGTGACAGGTGATCAGGGTCAGGGCCTTGGCCTCCTTAAGGGTGAGGGGCTGGCGCTGGCTATTACGCCGCAGCGGATTAGTGCTGCGCAGTCGCCATAGGTTAACGCGATCGCCCACCACCGGCTGCAGCTTTAGCTCAGACGCCACCCGCAGCAGCGCCTCTGATCCATCCAAATCCATCGCCTCGATTGCCAACAGCAGTAAATCGAGCTGCTGACGCGCCCGCTTGGGGCACTCCTGAATGCCCCGAGCCGGATCTGGCAGGGCGCTGAGAACTGTCGGCATCGATTGCGCTGACGCACTGGAAAGTTGCATTTACGACTCCACCTGGACCCCGCGCCAAAAGGCGACGTATCCCTCAATATTCTTGGCCGCATCTTTGGGGTCAGGATAGACCCAGGCGGCATCTTTGTTGGTCTTGCCATCGACCACCAGGCTGTAGTAGCTAGCGGTGCCTTTCCAAGGGCAGGTGGTGTGGGTGTCGCTGGGCTGGAAGTAATCCATGTTCAGGGCATCGGGGGGGAAATAGGCGTTCCCCTCCACCGTTTCCACGCGATCGCTCTCGGCGACCACAGCTCCATTCCAAATTGCTTTCGGCATATCAACTCCTGACCCTTTGCGAGGGAAGACGCGAGCAAACTATGATGAGCGAATAAGGGGTTTATAAACCGCATCGCGGCAGGGCCCTCAGTAACGCTCAGTGGCAGCGCAGCCGATACAGCGGCGCGATAAACACCATACAAGCCTAGCGGAACAATTGCCCACTGGTCGCAGACAGCATCAGATATTGTCTGCTCAATAGACTATTTTAACGTCTAGTCCCGTAGCATAAGCGTGGGGGTATTCTCCTAATTTCTTCAGCGTCCTGAACAACCTACCGGTCAGCAGCAAAGCCTCCGTGGCTCACAACCGGCCAGCAGTCTTGAATGATAGGCCCAAATAGGCTATGACTCACACTTCCCATTCCCAGCGCATACCCGTCGATTACAGCCACATCCAGAGCCTGCCCGAGATTTGGAGCCATGCAGCGAACCGCTTCGGGGACACCGTTGCCCTACAGGCCCCCCACCAAGACCCCGCGGTGACCTTCACCTACCGCGAGCTGTGCGGGGGCATTCAAGCCTTTGCCGCTGGTCTACAGGCTTTGGGCCTAGAGTCAGGGGCCACCGTGGCCCTATTTGCCGACAACTCCCCCCAATGGTTTGTCGCCGACCAGGGGATCATGCTGGCGGGGGGTATCGACGCGGTGCGCAGCTCCCAGGCTGACCGCGAAGAGCTGCTGTTCATCTACGACAACAGCGGCAGCACCGCCCTACTGGTAGACTCGGTGGCCGCTCTCAAACGCCTGCGGGAGACCTGGGGCGATCGCCCCCTGCAGTATGTGGTCCTGCTCTCAGAAGAGGAGCCACCGGAGCTGCCGGTGCGCTGCCTCAACTACGGCCAGATTATAGCCCTAGGGCAAGGCTCCCAATTCACCCCCGCCTCCCGGGGTAAAAGCGACATCGCCACCTTGATCTACACCTCAGGCACCAGCGGCCGCCCCAAGGGAGTGATGCTCAGCCACGGCAACCTGCTGTACGAGGTAACTACCGTACCTAAGGTGATGTCGCCGCTGCCGGGGGAGCGAGTGCTGAGCATTCTGCCGAGCTGGCACTCCTACGAGCGCACCTTTGAATACTTCGTCCTCTCCCAAGGCTGCACCCAAATCTACACCAACATTCGCTACGTCAAGCAGGACTTTAAGAAGTACGCCCCGCAGTACATGGTGGGGGTGCCGCGGATTTGGGATTCGATTTACGAGGGAGCGCAAAAACAGGTGCGGGAGCAGCCTGCCAGCAAGCAGCGGCTGGTGAAGTTCTTCATGGATACCAGCGAGCGCTACGTATTGGCCAAGCGCATCGCCAGTGGCCTAGACCTCACCAACCCCTATCCCTCCGCTCTAGAGCGCCTGGGGAATGCCGGGGTAGCCGCCGCCCTCTATCCCCTCCATAAGCTGGGCGATCGCCTGGTTTATAGCAAAGTCCGCCAGGCGGTGGGCGGGGAAGTCAACTACCTGGTGAGCGGTGGCGGCTCTTTGGCCAAGCACCTGGACCTATTTTATGAAATCATCGGCGTAGAGCTGCTGCAGGGTTATGGTTTAACGGAAACGTCGCCCATTACCAACGTGCGCCGCCCCGAGCGCAATTTCCGGGGCACCTCCGGCCCACCCCTAGAGCGCACCGAAATTCGCATTGTGGACCCCGAAACCCGTGCGCCCCTCCCTATAGGTCAGCAGGGCCTGATTTTGATTCGCGGGCCTCAGGTGATGCAGGGCTATTACCAAAACCCGGAGGCCACCGCCAAGGCCATTGACCCGGAGGGCTGGTTTGACAGCGGCGACCTGGGCTGGATGACCCGGGCCGGCGACCTCACCATTACTGGGCGAGCCAAAGATACCATCGTCCTCACCAGCGGCGAGAACATTGAGCCCCAGCCCATTGAGGACGCTTGCACCCGCAGCCCCTACATCGACCAGATGATGCTGGTGGGCCAAGACCAAAAGATGCTGGGGGCGCTGATTGTGCCCAACCTGAGCGCCCTGCAGCAGTGGGCCACCGCCCAGCAAAAGATGCTGAGCGTCCCTGAAGACTGCCGCCTGGAGGGGGCGGAAGGGCTCCCCACCGCTGAAGGAGGTGAGGCGATCGCCCTGACGGGGGACGCGGTGCAGTCGCTGCTGCGCCAGGAGCTCAATCGGGAGGTGAAAAACCGGCCTGGCTACCGCGCTGACGACCGCATTGGCCCCTTTGTGCTGGTTATGGAGCCCTTCACCATGGAAAACCGGCTGCTAACCCAAACCCTCAAAGTGCGCCGCCCTGCGGTAACGGCACGGTATGAAGGTATGATTGGCGAGATGTTTGCTTAGGCTAATTGACCTAGGGCCGTGACAACCGCTGCGGGTTACACTAAAACGGTTATGGATCTACTTGAGCCGGTGGCGCAGCGTCAGCGCCCCATGTCGCAACCTGCCGCGGCTAAGTAGATCGACAAAATCACGTCAAACCTAGACTTACAACGGTATACAAAACGCTATGGATTTATCGTCTCAGCTTATGCTTAAGCGCCCTGTCAACATCAAAGTAATTGTGACAGAGCGATGGAAGGAAGAAGTGCAAAAGCAGTTGCAGAATCAGGTAAACCGCCTGGACGGTCAGCTTCAGCAGCTAGAATCTCAGGGTCAGCAGGCGATCGGAGAACTGCAGAAACAGGGTGATGCTGCCGCTGCGCAGATCAGCAATGTTCAGGGGCAAATCAACAGCAAAAAGAACGAAATTCTGCAGAAGAAAAACCAGATGCTCCAGCAGCTTCAGCAGATTCAAATGCTGGAGATGGACCAGGAAGTGGGACAGGGCCAAATCGACAGCTTCTTCACGGTTCAAAAAGGAGACAACTTGGTCCAGAAAATGCAGGTAGAAATTCTTCTGCGCGACGGCGTTGTTGAGGATATTCGCGGCGAGCTATAAGCTAGCGAAGCCAGCAGCACAGCCCCTCTTAGACATTGTGATGAGTTAAATTTCAGATGATCCACGAAGTATTCATGCCCGCCTTGAGTTCTACCATGACCGAGGGCAAAATTGTGTCCTGGGAAAAATCCGCAGGCGACAAGGTTGAAAAAGGCGAAACCGTCCTGGTTGTGGAATCGGACAAGGCTGACATGGACGTGGAAGCCTTCTACGAAGGGTACCTGGCTACCATTTTAGTGGAGGCCGATCAGGTGGCGCCCGTAGGCTCGGTAATTGGCCTGATTGCAGAAACCGAAGCCGAAATTGAGCAGGCCAAGCAGCAGGCTCAGCAGAATGGCGCAGCAGCATCTACCGCATCTACCGCACCTGCTGAAGTACCATCACAGCCCGCAACCGCCAGCACTCCCGCAGCAGATGCTGCACCGCCGCCTTCCACGGTGACGGCTCAGGCAGAAAAGGCTACCCGCAATGGCCGGGTGGTTGCCTCTCCTCGCGCCAAGAAGCTGGCCAAAGAATTCAATGTAGATATCAACGCTCTGCAGGGTAGTGGTCCCCACGGTCGCATCGTCGCCGCTGATGTGGAAGCAGCCGCTGGCAAGGCATCTACCAAACCAGCAGCTACCCCCGTACCGGCAGCGCCCGTCGCCGCCCCGGCTCCCAGCAGCACCGCCGCCACTCCGGCACCGGTTCCTGCCGCCGCCGCCGCTGCCTTACCCGGTCAGGTAGCGGCCTTCAACACCCTGCAGCAGGCGGTGAACCGCAACATGGTGGCTAGTCTCCAGGTGCCCGTATTTCGGGTAGGCTACACCATTACCACCGACGCCCTAGACGCGCTGTACAAGCAGATTAAGCCCAAGGGCGTCACCATGACGGCACTGCTGGCCAAGGCGATCGCCAATACCCTAGAGAAGCATCCGGTACTCAACGCCAGCTACAGCGACTCCGGCACTCAGTATAATTCCGATATCAATGTCTCAGTGGCGGTAGCCATGGATGACGGCGGGCTAATTACCCCAGTGCTGCAGCGGGCCAACCAGATGGACATCTATAGCCTGTCGCGCACCTGGAAGGACCTGGTGAAGCGATCGCGCTCGAAGCAGCTGCAGCCGGAGGAGTACAGCAGCGGCACCTTCACCATCTCTAACCTAGGGATGTTTGGTGTGGATAAGTTCGACGCCATTCTGCCGCCGGGCCAAGGCTCGATCTTGGCGGTGGGAGCATCCCGCCCGCAGCTGGTGGCCATGGACAACGGCCTGATGGGGGTGAAGCGGCAGATGCAGGTAAACATCACCTGCGACCACCGCATCATCTACGGGGCCAACGCAGCGGCCTTTTTGCAGGATTTAGCGAAGCTAATCGAGACTGACGTGCAGTCGCTGACGCTCTAGAGCTGGGCGATCGCCTCAGCAAGCTGGAAGTCTAGCTCCGTTAAACCCCCTGCATCGTGGGTGGTTAGCTCCAGTGAAACGCGGTTGTAGTTGATGGTGATATCGGGATGGTGGCCCAGCGCTTCGGCGGGGGCCACCAAACTGTTTACGAAAGCGATCGCCTCAACAAAGTCAGTGAAGCTGCGGCGATAGCGCAGGGTCTGCCCGTCCCTAGACCAGGAATCTGGCAGGAACTGCAGCCGCTGCGTGATTTCAACCTCGGTTAGGCGGGTAGCCCTTTCAGGAGGCTGACTCGCCAAGGCAGGGGAGGAAAAGGCGTTTTCTGGGCAGCAAAGGGAGAAAGCAACCAGAAGCAACAGCACAAAGAGACGCTTCATTTCAGTAGACGGAGGGTATGTGGCAGCATATTTCAGCAATCAAGAACTCATACCCCCAGTCTATCGGCAGCAATGCAGGGCGATCTCAATGCGATCGCCCTGCGGATTCAGCTATGCAGCATTGAATTACACAATACCGCCCGGCACAACAACGCCCGTTAGTGCATTTAGCTCAGCATCGCTCAGCGGATCGCCGCCGTGGAGGCCGTACATACGGGCAAGGGCTCCAGTCAAACCAGCGTTGTAGTCCAAGGCCACCTCGTTGCTGATGAAGTCGCTGCGGGAATCGCTGTATGCCGCATCGTCTGCAGCGGAGGGACCTCCTACGAGCGCCCCGTACAGAGTATGCGCATTGGGCCCCGGATCGTTGATGTTGTCAACGCCAGAGGCATTGCGGTGATGGGGCTGTAGCGCAAAATCGTCGCCGAATCCCACCAGGTAGCTAAAGTTCTGGGGATTGTCTCCCAAGAGGTAATCAACTTGCGACTCTGCTAGCTGGCTATAGTCGCCGTTGGGATCGTCGACTGTGTCGCTGTAGACGCCTGCCAGAAATGCCGTGGTAGAGCTATAGCGCAGCGAGCCCCAGTCAGTCAGCCAGGCAAGGCCACCGTCG
>JBCCAG010000249.1:0-5609 GCA_039814955.1 Cyanobacteria bacterium P01_A01_bin.135 | reverse complement strand
CGTCTCTTCCGCTTGCGTCGGGTTGAACGCTCGGAACGTGCTCGACTGCTCGCCATCCTGGAACAGCGTGTTCTCTACCGTCGCACCATGAATCGCGCACAGCAGCGCACCACCCAAGATGCCTGCCACACCCATCATGTGAAACGGGTTCAAGGTCCAGTTGTGGAAGCCCTGGAAGAACAGCAGGAATCGGAAAATCGCTGCCACGCCGAAGCTGGGCGCGAAGAACCAGGACGACTGCCCCAACGGGTACATCAAAAACACCGACACAAACACCGCAATCGGCCCAGAAAAGGCGATCGCGTTGTATGGACGAATGCCAACCAGACGCGCAATCTCAAACTGGCGCAGCATGAAGCCGATGAGGCCAAACGCACCGTGCAGCGCTACGAAGCTCCACAGGCCGCCAATTTGGAACCAGCGCACCAGGTTCCAGTTCGCTTCCGGTCCCCACAGGAACAGCAGAGAGTGTCCCATGCTGTCTGCAGGTGTCGATACCGCAACCGTCAGAAAGTTGCAGCCCTCTAGGTAAGAGGATGCCAGCCCGTGGGTGTACCACGAGGTGACGAAGGTGGTGCCGGTCAGCCAGCCCCCCACTGCCATGTAGGCACAGGGGAATAGCAAAAGACCAGACCAGCCAATAAAGACGAATCGGTCGCGCTTTAGCCAGTCGTCGAGGACGTCAAACCATCCTCGACTGGCTTGCGCCCGTCCCATTGCTACGGTCATGTCAAAACCTCATTAATCGTTAAATATGTAGTTCAAAGCGATCCGCGGCTACACCTCAGACCAGGCTCAGCATTGAACCAATGAGAGACCAGGCTATCAGCATACCTCGATGCATACTCCATGGGATGGACTAGGGATGCATCAGAATCGCCAGAAGCGCGTACAATTCCTTTACATGATAGAGAGATACTCAAAATTTTACAATCCGATACGTTATTTCTCATCAAGAGCAGCCTCCTCAAGACCCTGATTGGCAGAGCATTTGAGGACCGCATCACATCCTGTAGCCGAGTCGCTATGATAGAGACTGCACCGCCCTAACGCTCTAACGCTATGTCCATATCAACCGCATCTGCGAATCCTCAAAGCCAAGCTGTGCTGCGCCAGGAAGTGCTCGGGTCACGCCGTTTGAGCAACTACTGGTGGGCGTCAGTCATCTCTATCGGTGGCGTGGGATTTTTCTTGTCTAGTCTGTCGAGCTACCTCGGCGTCAACCTACTCCCCTTCTCTAACCCCACCCAGCTTATCTTTATTCCTCAGGGCATTGCGATGGGCTTCTACGGCGTCGCTGCCCTGCTGCTGGCGGCCTACCTATGGCTGGTAATTACCTGGAATGTAGGCGGTGGCTACAACGAATTTGACAAAGATGCTGGCGAAGCACGGGTTTTCCGCTGGGGCTTCCCGGGGAAGAATCGCCGCATTGAAGTCGTTCATCCCCTCAGTGAGGTGCAGTCAATCTACGTTGACCTCAAAGAGGGCCTCAACCCAAAACGGGCACTGTACCTACGGGTCAAAGGCAAGCGGGATATTCCCTTAACCCGAGTTGGGCAACCCCTGGGCCTATCTGCCCTAGAGAATCAAGGAGCTGAGCTAGCACGGTTTCTAACGGTCCCTTTAGAAGGGCTGTAGCGATCGCGTTTCCTTATCCCTTCCTGCTGGCTTGCCCCCGGTTTACCTCTCCTTATTCACCCCTTTTTGTACCAAGCCGCTTCAGTTTATGACCCAGTCAAGCTACTCTGTCCTATTCCAGCGCCTGCTCCGCCAAACCCTAGCCATTGTAGTAGTTGCCGCCATCGCTCTAAGCGGCTGCTCTCCCGCCTCTGAGGGAGAGACAGTGGGCGAGGGTGCTGGTAACCCTGACCTACCTCGGCTAGATGGCAGCGCGGTGGTCGAGCTAGCGATCAAGGGGGAGACAGTAACCGTCAATGTGACGGGGGAGTATGCGCCAATTACCGCCGGCAACTTCGTGGACTTAGTGGATAAAGGCGTCTACGATGGCGTCGCTTTTCACCGGGTGGTCAAGCAGCCGGAACCATTTGTGGTTCAGGCCGGAGACCCCCAGAGCAAAGACCCCAACTTCCCCCAAGAGCGACTGGGAACCGGCAGTTACATCGATCCGGCCACTGGAGCACCCCGCTATATCCCGCTGGAAATCACCCCCGAGGGCGCTGATGAGCCTGTCTACAGCCAGCCCTTCTCAGCTGCAGGCATCACCGAGTCCCCTCGCCTCCCCCATAGCCGGGGAGCAGTGGCCATGGCCCGCTCTACGTTCCCAGATTCTGCCTCGGCTCAGTTCTACATCACCCTCTCAGAGCTCAGATTTCTCAACGGCGAGTACGCCGTATTTGGCAGCGTTGAGGCGGACGACATGGCCATCGTCGACCAAATTGAGCAGGGCGATCGCATTGAGTCGGCGCGGGTGCTGTCGGGCCTAGATAACCTGCAGCGCGGCGATGCATCATAGGCGCGGTGTAGACAACACATGCCTGGGCATGGCAATGTCATACCCTAATCTCATCCGCCGCTAGACAATAAACCTGTGAACAAAACAGAAGAAATTTTGGCAGTCCTGCCAGGTCAGGTTTACCGAGGGCTACAGCAGGCTGACCAGCGGTGGCAGGCACTCAAAGCTGGGCAAATTTCAGTCCCCCAGGCCTACCGCACCGACAGTGCAACCATCGGTGAGCCGCAGTTTGACGTAGCGATCGCCGGGGGGACTCTGGGGATTTTTTTAGGGGCGGCGTTGGCAGCGCAGGGCTGGCGAGTAGCGGTTTTGGAGCGGGGTGAGCTGCGGGGCCGTGACCAGGAGTGGAACACCTCTCGGGCTGAGCTAAGCGCCTTTGAAACCTTGGGACTGCTGAGCCCTGAGCAGATTGAGCAGGCGATCGCCACGGAATATAACCCAGCCCGGGTGGCGTTTCACCAAGGGGTGGAGCTCTGGGTCAAGGACGTACTCAACATTGGGGTAGACCCGGTGTATCTGCTGGCGGCCCTCAAGGAACGGTTCTTAGCGGCGGGGGGCAAGCTGCTTGAGCAGACGCCCCTAGAGTCCGTGAGCGTCCATCCTGATGGGGTGCAGATCCATGGGTTAGAGGAGTCCCTTACCGCCCGGCTGCTGGTGGACGCCATGGGCCATTTTTCCCCTCTGGCGCGGCAGGCCCGTGGCGGGCAACGGCCAGATGCCGTTTGCCTAGTGGTGGGCACCTGCGCCACTGGCTACCTCCACAACGATACCGGCGACCTGCTGGCCTCGTTCACCCCTATCCGCAACCAATGCCAGTACTTCTGGGAGGCCTTCCCAGCCCGCGATGGCCGCACCACCTACCTATTTACCTATCTCGACGCCCATCCCCAGCGCCCTAACATAGAAGATCTGTTCGAGGACTACTTTGCCCTCCTGCCCGAGTATCAGGGAATCAGCCTAGAGCAGCTCAACGTGAAGCGGGCGCTGTTTGGCCTTTTCCCCTGCTACCGGGACAGCCCCCTCCAGTTTCCCGTTGACCGGCTGCTAGCGGTGGGGGACAGCAGCGGCAATCAGTCGCCCCTTAGCTTCGGCGGCTTTGGAGCCATGCTGCGTCACTTGGGGCGGCTGACGGTTGGTGTTTCTGAAGCGCTGGAGGCGAACGCTCTAGACCAAAAATCGCTGGCCCTGCTGCAGCCCTACCAACCGAGCTTGTCGGTGACCTGGCTATTTCAGCAAACCATGAGCGTGGGGGTGGATGAGGCGGCGTCTCCCAACCAAATCAATGGGCTGCTCTCTGATGTATTTACTGAGATGTACCGTCTGGGGGACCCGGTGCTGAAGCCTTTTTTACAGGATGTTGTGCAGTTCCCGGCCTTGACGCGCACTTTGGCCCAAACGTCGCTGCGCCACCCGGATATGCCGCTGAGGGTGTTGCCCCAGGTGGGGCTGCCGGCGCTGCTGCGATGGCTGGGGCATTATGGCGGTCTAGGGGCCTATGCGGGGCTGGATGCGATCGCTGATGCTGTGGTGCCGCTGTTGAAAACGCAATCGCCGCAGCAGCGCTATCGGGTGAATCGGTGGCGAGAGGCCTGGCGGTATGGGGCAGGTAAGGACTACGGACATTAGAGACAGCGGCGGCGAATTTCGCTGATTAAATTTCGCCCCCCTCGGCGATCGCTCCCCGTCTTAGGAAAACTGCGGGTATAGCGCTCATCGTTCTTAAACACCGCCTTATAATGCTTGCCGTCCTCTACAATCTCAAAGCCTAAATCAGCAAAGCCGCGCTTCACCTTATGGTCCATGCGCTTGTAGTCCCGCAGCAGAACGCTGAGCCGCTCTGCGATCGCATGCCCTTCCCCCGTGACCGTGTTTTGCGCCAAGATATCCTGCAGGACGTGGTAACGGCGCGTGTCCTCCTCCACTGAGGGTAGTGCCGCCTGCAAGAGCTCAAGCACCATATCCCGCTTCTCGTCCACATAGAAGTCCACTTCTGTCGCCACCAGGGTGAGCAGTTCAGCGGTGGAAGCGGTGGACTGGGGTTGGGGCAGCATACTGGTAGCGATGGCAAGCTGATTCTCAAGGTCACAGATCTGCCGCTGCAGGGCGCTGTTTTCTTCCACCGCCTGAGCCTCGATTTTCTTGGCGTTGGAAACCTTTAGCCTTAGGGCCTCAGCGGTAGATTTCTCAGCTATCAATTCCTGTTCGAGCTGATCTACTTGAGCCGAGTCGGCCTGCATATCCTGGTTCTGCTGCTCCAGCCACTGGAGCCGCGCTAGAACCGCATTGCGATCGCGCTTCGCTGCTTCTAGGCGGTTGCGCAGTTGACCAATGGTCGCGTCGGCCCCGGCAATTCGCTGGTAGGCGGCATCTAGCTCCGCCTCACGCTGGATCTTCTCCGCCGCCGCTTGCTGCTGCTGTTGGCCTAAGTGCCTGTTCTGGCGCTCTAGCTCCGCTTGGCGATCGCGCCAGTCAAATTCTGGAAGCGTGGGTGGCTGAGTAACCTGGCCGTTTTGAGGCGGCTGAATCGGACCAAGCTCCTTTGCCGGTCGCTGGGGAGAGGGACGAGTCAACGGCTGTAAGGCCTGCTGCACTTGCTGCGATCGCCTTAGGTCCTTTTGAGCCGTCTTGAGGTTGCGCTGCATCACCGTCAGATCGCGCTCTAGGCGCTGCCGTCGTCGCCGCTGGGCAAGCAAGGCTTCTGTCGCGACCCAGGTGCCTGCGCCACCCACCGCCAATGCTCCGGAGGTTAATGCCGCTTCGTTTTGCCAAGGCTGAATTGGCCTCGTGACTGTGAGCTGCTGCCCTTCTGAGCAAGCGATCGCCCCTTGGCACAGCGCTGCGATCAGCTCGGCTTCTCGCTGGGCATATCTGGCGCTGGTGTAGGACGCCATCCCAGCCACAGCGCAAACCGCCAGCAGAAAGCGTCCCAACACTGCCGTCGCAGAATTCATCCTTCAACTAGTACAGAGTTCTTACGAGGATAACAACGGTCTACAGTAAGCGGCAAGGCTGCTTCAAACTTGTTTGTACTCCCTAGGTATAGCGGTCGCCACACTTTGTGTGCGGCTACAGGCCACTTGGCTCTGTAGCGCCCCACTTCATCACCAGGATTGTCCCGAGCAAGGTGGTCAGAGCT
>JBCCAG010000333.1:0-4844 GCA_039814955.1 Cyanobacteria bacterium P01_A01_bin.135 | reverse complement strand
GAAGCAGCGATATTGGCTTCGGTGAGCTGGCGTAGCTGGGCTAGAAACAGGTGACCCCGTACGCCGTCGGCGACGCGGCAGCCATATAGGTGTAGGTCCGCTCCGCCCAGGACGCTGCTCCAGGCGGTAATTTGCTCGGCGTAGCGGGCTGCTGTATCTATGCTCAGTTCGGCGTTGCCCAGGTAGAGCTGACCTGGAGCGCCATGAGAGACCAGATGCAGACTGGTGAGGCGATCGCGGCCTTTAAGGATCTCGGTAATCTGCTCTACGCCGTCGCGGTGAGGCATAAGCACATGGACTTCTGCATGCGATCGCACATCGGCAATTAGGGCGGGGAGATTATCGACGCTGGCGTCTAGGATGACGAGGGTCTGATGCCCTGGGCTCTGCTGAGCTACATCGAGGCCGTCTACTACCGGTAAATGAAATTGCATGTTGTATTTGGTTCCTTAGATTGAGTGCAGTTGAAATTCAAACCGAAAGAGCTGTTGCACAAAGCCCGTAGATGTCTCCCCAGCACTGAGCCTGGTCCAGTAGGAATACGAACCAGAGCGCATCAAAAATCGTGGGGCAGTAGACATACCGCCCCGCTGGCCATTACGCGAAAATGGCGCTATCGAGGCCTGTGGCCCCCTGAACAACCCCCAACAGCTCGTTGCTGTTGGTGAGGACAAAGGTGTTGTCACCTACCTCCAGCATCCGGACGCCGTCAGGCGTCAAGCCACCGAGGCTAATCTGGTCAGTCCCTATCTCGAAGTCGGTGATGGTGTCAACGCCCTGGGCGATCGCCAGAACAAACTGGTCTGCCCCGGCGCCGCCAGTGTAGGTGTCGCCGCCGAGCAGTCCATCCAGCACATCCGCACCGTCAGTGCCTATGAGTACGTCATTACCGTCGGTAGCTTCACCGGGGCCAGTAGGACTACTATCAGTCAATGCCACCAACGCATCTACCTGAGCATCACCTACGTCTGCTCCAGCGAGATCGGGCAGAACCAAAGCCGTTGCCACTTCCGGAGCCAACAGCAGGTCAGTACCGCTGATTTCTAGTGCCTCGTTTGAGACAGCAGCAGTGCCGGGAGCGCTGAGGTCAAACAGAATCTCCAGGCCCAGAGCATCTTCCAAGGTGTCGGCGATGAAGAAACCGCTGGCCGTGTCAGAAACACGACTCTCGTCAAAGCCGATGGAGAATTCTCCAATAGCGGCTTCCGCGCCGCCCAAGCCGAGGGTGATCGTGCCAGAGTGCTCAATCGTGCCACCTAACGGCGTAAACGGAGCGGGTGCAAAGGTGAAGTCGGTGGCGTCGGTAATAGCAAAGCCCACTTGGAAGGAATCCAAGAAAGCGGGTTGCTCCGCTGGCGTCGCATCACTATCAGTACTTACCAGAGTCAATCCAGCCGCAGATTCTAAGAGCGCTAAGTCAAGGAAGACACTTGTCACGCCAGATTCAACCGCAAAGGAAGCATCTTCACCGCCATCGTTAATGTTGAGGGTGACGGCACTGGCATCCGGGTTCACCTCGTACAGCTCACCGTTACCCAGCTTAAAGGTCAACATTTCTGGGCCTTCAGTCGGGCCATCTTCAAATAATGAGAGGGTGATGGAGGCTTCTGGTTCTACTACAGTGATGAAGAAACCACCAAGATCATCCCCCTGCTCTGGGAATCCAGCTAATCCCACTAAATCAGTTTCAGGATCAATTCCGTTTTCACCAAAGATATTGAACTCTCCTAAATCGGTCGGTCCACTATCAATGAAGAGTTCCAAACCACCTTCTGGAATGGCCCCAGTAGTTTCATCCACCGTGATGTTAACGGTGAATTCTTCTCCTTCGATCAAGTCTGAATCGGTCACAGACAGACTCACAGTTGGACCTTCCCCAGGGGTCGCACTAGGCCCATCCTCAACGGTGATGCTAGCAGTTCCTTGACCAATGGTATAACCCTCTCCTGGCAAGATCTCGAAAGCCAAAACATCGGGTTCTTCTTCAACAACGTCATTAAAAAGGGTGGCCGTGGCGGTAACTTCTGGGGCTGTGAAACCGAGGACCACTTCTGTCCCCGTAAAACTAATGGGAACCACGCCGTCTGGTGGATCAAACGCTAGGGGGACATTGCCATCAAGAAATCGAGGGGCGAACAGTTTTTCAATGCCTTCACCACCAATGGTGACGATTACCCCTTGGCCATCGTCGGGAATGTCCCCGTCAATAGTGAATACAAATTCCGCTACTGGTGGTTGCCCATCTTCAGTTACGACTGGAGTGGTGGTAGTGAACGAAACAACGGGGGCCGTTCCACCACCTGCATCCGCCGGATCGACAATGCTTAGAGTAACGCTGCCGGCGTCGGGGTCCACCTCGTAAGCTTCCCCATCGATCAGTTCAAAGGTGAACATCTCGTCGGCTTCGTTTTCGTCTGCCCCATCATCTAATATCGGCAGTGTGATAGTCGCGGTAGCCTCGGTCAAGGTAACGAAGAAGCCGCTGTCACCGTCTGCGGGCGCAGGAGCGCCGGAAATACCGTCGCTGAGCTGCACCCCAGCAACATCAAATTCCGTTAGGCTGCGTAAGCCGCTCTGGGCGCTGGTGGTGTCATTCACCAGAACCTGTACCCCTTCGGCGGGAACGCCCCCTGTGACATTAAACGTGAGGGTAATGCTCTCTCCTTCGACGGCCTCAGAGCGGTCCAGGGTGATGCCCACCGTGGGGCCAGTAGGCTGCGGCTCATCAGCAATTGTCAGGGTAACGCTGGCGGCGTCGGGATCCACCTCATAGAGTTCGCCATTTGCCAGAGTGAAGGGGACCTCAAGCGGCTCCTCAGCAACGATGTCGTCAAAGACGCTGAGGGTAATTGAAGCATTGGGCTCAGTGACCGTGGCGATGAAGCTAAGGCCGCGATCGTCTCCCGGGCGCAGGTTGCTGACGCCAGATAGCTGCAGAGCGTTGAGGTCGGACAGCTCGAACTGACCCAAGGCTGCCGCAACGGTGCTCTGCACCAGCACCTCGCTACCCCCTTCAGGAATGTCGCCATCCACAGCGAAGTTGACGGTGAGGCTATCGCCTTCAGCCAGGCTAGCTTCAGACACCGATAGGCCAATGGTGGGGCCAACGCCTGGGCCGCCATTGTCGTCGGTAATGGTGACCAGCGTCGTATTCTGGTCGGGGTCAACCGTGTAGCCGTCGCCTTCTAGAAGCTGAAAGTCGAAGCTGGTGGTCTCTTCCACTAGGTCGTTGATAATCGGCAGCTGGATCGAAGATTCGTTCTCCAGCAGGCGAATGCCGATGATGTTGTTTTCCTGGTCGAAGGGGGGCGATAGGGTCAGGCCATCAAAGGCCGCGCGATCGTCTTCGCTGTCGGCCTGGTCGGTGATGCCAAACAGGTTCTCCAGGAGAACGACTAAACCACCTTCGGGAATTTCCCCGGCGACGGTAAACTCTAGGCTCAGCAGCCGCTCTTCGGCGCTACCTTCTTCAGAAATGGTGGCCGGAACCGCCTCGAAGCTGACTACTGGCAGATCGCCGCCGCCGGGCCCTTCTACCACGGTGGCAATATTGTCGATGCCGATTTGAGCCGCAACGGCAGCCCCTTGATAGGACGGGGTAGCGCTATTGATAAAGCGGATTTGGGAGACGTCTCTCAGGGTGGCGTCAACATCCGTACCGCCCACCGCCGTTAGGTCTGCCGCTTCTAGGCTAAAGGCGACATCCTGCCAGTCACTGCCGGGCACTAGGGTAATGCCTTCCGTGGTGACAAATCGCCCGCCGGCGCCATCTAGGGCAACCCGCAGGGTAATATCGCCGCTTCCCTGGTTAATGGCTGCAGCGGTAATGCCAGTGACGCCGTCGCCGCTGTAGTCCCCCGTCCATTCTGCGCTTTCATTAAAGAAGGCGAGGCGGCTACCGGCTCCACCTCCCCCGCTTGCCTGAGCCTGCAAAAAATTGTCATCCGCGCCATCGGGGCCGCCAGAGGCAATGTTTGTGGGAGGGCTGGGATGCTGGGCAGGATTGCCAATTCTCCAGCCCTGGGTGGTGCCATCTTCAAAGTTGTTGAGCTGTTCCATCTTTGGAGTCTCTCTATTGCGATGAGGTTGCGCTTTAGCTAGAAATATTTGAGGAATAGTGCTTGTGGGGTTCAACTACATCTGGCGCTATGGCTTGGGCAAAGGACTCAAACTTTTGAACCAGACGTAGTCAAAAAGAGCGGGATAGGCATTGCCCACCCCGCGTTGAGAACTATACGAACACAGCGTTGTCGAGGCCCGCGACACCTTGGACGACGCCTATCAGCTGGTTGCTGTTGGTGAGTACCATGGTGTCGCTAGCTACTTCAAGTGTCCTGACTCCCTCGGCTGTTAAGCCGCTGAGCTCGATGCGATCGCTGCCGACTTCGAAGTCGGTGATGGTATCCACGCCTTGGGCAATGCTGAAGACAAAGCTATCAGCGCCGGCGCCCCCGGTGTACATATCATCGCCACCCATGCCGTTGAGCACGTCAGCCGCCGAGCTGCCCACCAGCATGTCGTCGCCGTCCGTGCCCATGGTGTCAGGGGCGGGCTCGCCGCCGGTCGCCATCACCATTGCGTCAATGCGGGCGTCGCCCACATCAGCGCCGGCCAGGTCAGCCATACCCAGGGCACCTGCGAGTTCGGGGGAGACCAGCAGGTCAGCGCCGCTGATTTCCAGCTCCTCGTTCATTACAGATGCTGTGCCAGGGGCACTCAGGTCAAACAGCACCTCTAGGCCCAGGGGGTCATCTAGGGTGTCGGCCACAAAGAAGCCGCTGGCGGTGTCGGTGACCCGCGACGCGTCAAAGCCGATGGAAAATTCACCTACCGTGGCTTCAGCG
>JBCCAG010000319.1:0-4926 GCA_039814955.1 Cyanobacteria bacterium P01_A01_bin.135 | reverse complement strand
GTGGGCATGGAAGCTGTAGGCGATGCCACAAACTCTCGAATAAAGGCGATCGCGCCCTCCTGCATTTGCTCAACGATGGGATGCAGGCTCGGGTTTTCGGTATCCCTCATAAATACCGGGTACAGCTCGCCGTCTTGCTTGCCGATTTTTTTCAGGCTCTCCGACGGGGCGCTGAGGAATACCTCAATCATTTGGGCAAATTCTAGGAAAACCTTGCTGTCGTTCTCAAAGTTGCCAAACTGGTACAGATACCCATGGCCCATGGAGGTTTCATCAAAGTTTTTCTGAGCCCGCTCGTGCAGCGCCAGATAAAAGCCAAACAGCTTTGACTCAGGGTTGGCAATTTTGGTAAACCGCTGCAGGCGCTGCTGCCCGCGACCAAACCACCCCGAGTCTACTAAGCCGATATGCTTCGCTGAGGCTATTCCGACTTCCTCTAGGTACTCCAAGTAGTTGCGCTTTTCCTCAGCGGCGATTGCCTGCAGCGCCTCTGCCTCCTGGTCAAATAGCTGCTCCAGCCGCTGGCGATCGTGCTCGTTAGACTTCGGGCAAATAATCTCTTCTCTGCTAGTAAACCCGAGCTCCTGGATGCGCTCATCGTCTAAATCTAGCTCTAGGGCCTTGAGGTACTTATTGAGCTTGCAGGGCGCTGAAGAAACCAGGAACGAGAACAGAAAATCGCTGACGGGCTCGGTCATGAAGGGAACAAAGAGCGATCGCCGGGAGGCATAGAGATAGTGGCTCCGGATGTCGGTGGGTCTGACCTGGTTGACTTCATCAAACGCCTTTTGGAGAAACCATCCTTCCCGGGCAATGAAGTACAGGTCTTTGATTTCGTTAGCCTTGGCATGCTGAATAATCCAGGTGACAAAGCCGTAGCATATAGGCCCCAGGATTTGATAACCGATATCGTATCCTGGCTTCTGCGAAGCGTCTAGCGATTTAGCACGGTTGAGAAGATAGTTCTTCTGTAAACCCCGCAGCAGAGTCTCGCCGGAAGTTTCTCGAAAGCTGTACCGCTGGTACTGGTTGCCAAAGTAGCGAGACTGATTTAACAGCTTCGCTCCGTAGGGAACTTGATAGGCATGGAGGCCTTTTTCCTGAGCTTTCCTAATGTCTGAATTTCCGTTGTCGCCAATGTGCAAGATTTCTTGCGGCTTAACTTTTAGATCGGCGACAACCAGATCAAATAGCTCACCCGAGGCCTTGTTAGCGCCTGCCTCGCAGGAGACAAATAGCTTGTCGTATTTATCGTATCCACAATTTTCTAGGATTTCGGCAATATGCTCTTTTGGCAGGTAGATATCTGAAACACAAATAATCGTTTTCTGTAGTGCCTGGGCCTTTCTAAACAGGTCCAGCGCTTGTAGGCTAGGCACGGTAACGCGGCGCTCCGTCCGCAGCTCCGTCTCCTTAATTACCTCACCGAAGGCTTTGAACTCTGGGTTGAGAAAGAACAGCTCATCATAGATATCATCTAGGGTAAATTCGGCGGAGCGATCGCCTGCCCAGATGCGCTTGCAGGTGTTCAGCTCAGCTCTAAATCTCTGGTCCGAGAATCCTAAAAATACTTTGCCGTAGGCGTCAATCAGCGCCTCTTCCATGAGCAGGAACACATCTCTCGGCTCAAACACCGTCCGAAAGACCAGGGTATCAAAGACGTCAAACGAGATAACGCTGTACTGGTCTAGCTCCGGAAAGTTGATGCTGGTGACGAGAGGGTTACTCATTTGATCAAACCTAGGCTGGCTCAAAATTGTTTAATATAAATTTAAACGGTGTCTCTCAAGTAGACACACCGCTGCAGACAAGTTCACTCAAACTTTATCCTTTCGCCCGGTATGACAGCCTTTAGCTGCATAAAGAATGCATTCGGGCGGTAAAGGCTTGTCTCGTTTAAGATGTCCGTTCCTAGCTAGCCCCACGGCTCAGAAGCTGAGCGTAATGGCCGCCCGCCTGCCAGAGCTGCTCGTGGGTGCCTCGCTGTACTACCTTTCCCCGATCCAGCACGATAATCTCATCACAGTCACGGATCGTACTGAGCCGGTGGGCCACGATTAGGCAAGTGCAGCCCCGCCGCCGCAGGTTTTGGTCAATGCGCTTTTCCGTCTCGGTGTCTAGGGCACTGGTGGCCTCATCCATGATCAAAATAGTCGGCTCAGTGACCAGGGCGCGGGCAATCTCCAGCCGCTGCCGCTGACCGCCGCTGAGGTTCGCGGCCCCCTCCAGCAGTACGGCATCATAGCCCCCCGGCATGGCCAAAATCACCTCCTCGATGTCCGCATCCTGACAGGCCTGACGCAGCGCCCGCTCGGAAATCGTGCTGTCCCATAGGGTGAGGTTGTCGCGGATAGAGCCCTCAAACAGCAGGATGTCCTGTTCCACCACCGACACCGAGTTACTGATTACCTGGCGGGGAATGCGATCGCGGCACACTTCGTCAAAGCACACCTCCCCTGACCAGGGCTTGTACAGCCCCGCTACCAGCTTAGCCACCGTGGACTTACCTGAGCCGCTGCCCCCCACCAGGGCAACCCGCTGCCCCGGCTGCACCGTCAGGTCAAAGCCATCAATCAGGGGTGGGTTGAGGGGGCTGTAGCCATAGGTGAGCTGCTTAAGCTGGATGCTGCCGGTGAGCTTGGGTCCTGCGATCGCCGGTTTATCCTCTAGGTCGGGCTCGTCCTCCGCTTCCACTAGCTGATCATCTATGGGGTTGCGGAGAATATCGTCTAGCCGCTCCAGGTTGCCCTGCAAGTTCTGCAGGGTACTGCCAAAGCGCACCAGGGTATTCACTGGACGCTGAAAGCTGACCATGAGCAACTGAAAAGCCACCAGCTGCCCGATGGTGAGGTCGCCGTTGATCACTCGCCATCCCCCCAGCATCAGTAGCGCTGCCGCCGATAGGGAAGATAGCAGGGGTGGCAGCAGGTTGACGGCCCGGTTCACCATCTCCAGGTCCTGCTGGGCGTTAATGGCCTTGGTATAGTAGCCCACCCAGCGGGCGAAAAAGTCTGACTCAATGCCCGAGGCCTTCAGTGTTTCGATGTTTTGCAGCCCGGCGATCGCCGTCCCGGAGACCTTGCCATATTCCTGGGCTAACCGGCGGGTGCTATCGGTGCGCTGGCGTGACACCCACTGCAGGGTCACCACATTGATTACTGAAAAAACCACCACCATCAGCGTTAGGGGCAGATCGTAGTAGGCCATCGCTACCCCGTAGAACACCACTACCACCAGGCTAATGGCGGTCACCGTCAGCCGCCCGGAGAGCACGTTGGCCACGCTGTCGTTGAGGCGAATGCGGCTGCTGATTTCCCCCGCGAACCGCTGGGCATAAAAGCTGGCGGGGAGCCGCAGCAAATGCCAGACAAACTGGCTGGAGAGCACCACCGCCAGCTTAATTTTCAGGGCCCGCAAAAACCGCAGCTGCAGTAGCGTCAGCATACCCTGCACTACCACAATCGCCAGCATGGCCCCCAAAATGTAGGGCAACCACCCCGGCTTATCCCCCATCAGCACCGCATCTACGAAGATCTGGCTAAAGGCGGGCAGCGCCAGGTTAGGAATTACCAGCAAAAACCCTGCCGCTACGCAGTAGAGCAGAGCCCAGGTAGAGCTGCGTAGCCGTCGCCGCAGCGCTCCCACGGTGCTGGGCCGTTCGCCACCGGGCTCAAAATCTTCTCCCGGCTTCAGGGTAAGGGCAATGCCGGTGTAGCCCTCGTCAAATTCCTCATGGCTCACAGTCCGGGGACCCTGGGCCGGGTCATTGAGGTATACCTTGTCTTTACTCACCCCCTCTACCACAAGAAAGTGGTTGAAGTGCCAGAAGACAATGAAGGGGGGCGGCAGCTCAAATACCGACTCCAGCTGCTTTTTGTAGCCCTTGGCCTCCAGGCCGTAGCGCCGCGCCGCCTTGAGCACGTTAGCGGCAGTCACCCCATCGCGAGAGACGCCGCAGGCCTGCCGCAGCTCCACTAGGGGCACAATCTTGTTGTAGTGGCTGAGGATAATTCCCAGCGCCGCCGCCCCGCATTCCACCGCCTCCATCTGTAGCAGGGTAGGGGTCTTGACGCGCTTCTGGGAGCCGCTAAATAACTGAAGGGGTTGGATAAACATGACCCGACGGACCTACTGCTTCAAAAACGGAAACACAAAGGCAATAGGAGGCTGCTCGTCCAAGGTAATCTGCATGGTGGCAGCAGTTCCCGGCAAGATCGCCTGGTCAGCGCCGCTCGCCGATGACCAGCGGTAGCCGCTCGCCGTCTCCGAATCTGCTTCAGGAATCACCAGCACCTCCACCTCTGACAGCGCCACCGCCTCATCCATCGAGTCCATTTTTCGGGCCATGCCCAGCGTCGTGGTAGAAGGCACCGTGATTTCCTCGACCCGGCCAATAATGCCCCCCTGGCGATCGCTGCCGGTGCTAGGCAAAATCAGCACGTCCATGCCTGGGCGCACTTTAGAGCCGTCGATGCGGCCTAGGTAGCTCAGCCCCACCAGCGATTCGTCACTTTCCGAGGGCTGCAGCAGCACGCCTGGCCCAGATACAACTTGGGGAATACGGGCCACAATGCTCCACAGCACCCCCAGGGAGACCAGCACCGCCAGCATCACCAGCGGAATCCAATGCTGGGGCCGGACAATCTGCATCAGCTGATCGAGCTGCTCGGGAGAAGAGAGCCGCTCTAAGGATTCCTGACGAAATAGGTTGGTCTTTTCGGTGCGTTCAGCCATGGCGAGGGGTGGGGGAATGTCTTGAGTTTTAGGAAGCGACAGAGTTAAAGCACCACGCGGGCAGCTAGCCTACCCCGAGGCGCTGACGCATCCAGTTAAACCGAGCCGCTCCTTGGGAGGCATGCTGCAGATCGTCGATGTCCAGCTCCTCGTCGTCGACGGCTTCAATTCGGGCAGCCGTACTCTGTTGAT
>JBCCAG010000527.1:0-3497 GCA_039814955.1 Cyanobacteria bacterium P01_A01_bin.135 | reverse complement strand
GCTTTTATCCGGTGACGCGTGCCCCAGATGCACCAGTAGAGGGGCAGCACCGCCGCCACCGCACCGATGATCCCAAGCATCTGAAACTGCTGCTGCGGGCTGCTAATAAACTGGTTGAGCACCGCCCCCAGGGCCAGACCCAGCACCGCACCGCCGAGGGAGAAAGCTAGGCGAAAGCTGCTGAGGGTGGTGCGCTCGTCGTAGTCTTGGGTGAGCTCGGGGGTGAGGGCAGCGTAAGGGAGGTTAACGGCGGTATAGGTAGTGAAAAACACCATGGACACCACCAGGTAATAGGCGAACTTGAGCCAGGGCTGCTCGAAGCCCGGCACCAGCCACATGAGCATGAAGCTCACCCCAAAGGGAATAGAGCCAAACAGCATCCACACGTGGCGTCGCCCCCAGCGCGACCGGGTGCGATCGCTCAAAAACCCCACCATCGGGTCGTTGATGCCGTCCCAGATCTTGCCCACCAGCAGGACGGTGCCCGCCAAGGCCGGACTCAGTCCCGCCACATTGGTCAAAAAAGCCAGAAACGAGAACACCACCAGGTTGGCCGTGAGCCCGGCCCCCATATCGCCAGCCCCATAGGCTAGCTTGGTGGATAGCGAAAGGGTACGGCGGGGAGCATCGGCGGTCATAGGGCGGCAGATCTGCTGTGGGTGCTACCTAGCATGGCACGGAATGCCCCTTTGCCAACAGCGATCGCCGCCAGTTCCATAACCGCCAGGGTCAAAAGTCTAAACCTCAGACTGGTAAGAGCGCCCAAGAAATTGCAGCGTCACCTCGCTGCGCTGCACGCCGGTGGTAGGCTTGGCCTGCCAGCTTAGGCCGCGGTACCGGCCAGCCAGATCGCCATGTGGGGCGCTGGCATTAGAGCGAACGTATTCAACACCTAAAAACTTGAGCTTCATGGTAGACCTCTCACTACATTGATAAAAGGAATGGGCAAATCCCGTGGCAAGCGATATTGCATCTGAACCCGACAGGGGTCACAGAAAGCAGTTTTCCCTAAACCAAATTGGCGATTGCCATCTTCAAGTCAAACCATAGCCATTAAACATTAAGGTTTCATGACATTGTGGTTAAAATGTAGCAGAGCTATCAGAATTTTTGCACTTGGCTTCAACAAACTTCAAGGCGTTTGCGATCTAGAAGGCCTCAGGGCCTGTCTCCCCTGTTCGTACCCGAATCACTTGATTGACCGGCGAGATAAACATCTTCCCGTCACCGATATTGCCCGTCTGGGCCGCTTGCACAATTACTCGCTTCACCTCCTCTACCTGCTCCTCCCGGACAAATACCTCTAGACGCAGCTTGCCGCGAAACTCAATGGCATAGGAGGCCCCTCGGTAGTTGGCGGCCTGCCCCCGCTGCCGGCCATAACCCCGCACATCCGATACCGTCATTCCCACAATCCCGGCCTTAACCAGATCCGCCTTGACAACATTAAGGCGCTCTGGTCGAATCATGGCTTCAATTTTTTTCATCCGGGCCTGCTCTCCGCAACAGTAACAGGGTCTAGCCTATCGCCAAGCTGTCCCAAAATTGTTGCCGTTGACACTGAAATTATTGCAATGCTCCAGGTCTGGCACTCCGTGTGGGGCCCACAACGCTACGCCATACCAGCCTCTCCCAAGCAATATCCAAACCCCATCCATAAATTTTTCCTAAAAAGAGTCAGATTAATATGAAGACATCTTGAGTTGCGGAAAATACGGTCATTGTCTGTCTAGCTCCAGTGTTATCAATGGTTTGGACACAGGTAAGCGATCGACACCCTCCCGCAGATTCTGCCGGGAGGGTTTTATTTTATACGCGGCGTACTGTAACCTTGGCCGCCCTAGGGAAGCCGCCTAGGGGAGCCATTGAGGGTAAAAGCCCGCGACCGGTAACTGACTCGATTCCGCCTGCAATAGCATCCCGTCCTCATCGGTCAAGATCGGGAAAAACCACAGGCTGCTATCTTCAATCGCATTGCCGTCGCTGCTGCGCAGGCTAGCGGGATCGGGGCTAGTGGCCGTCGTCACCTGGTCAAATAGCAGCCCCAGTCCGTCTGGCGCTAGGCTGATTTTAATGCTGGGCTGGGGGGGCAGTAGCAGCAGGTCCTGGCGATCGCCGTCTTTGCTAATCGCCACTAGGTAGGGCTGCTCCGCGTACACATCCCCCGGCAGGCGCTCGGCCACGATGCAGTATAGGGTATCCCCACTGGGGGAGAAGCGGGCGTCTCGAATCGACCCAGATAGGGAGAGCAGATCCCGCTCATCGCCCTGGTTTGTGACCAGCACTAGGGTCTGGGTGGGGTCAGTGGGGTCGGCGTCAAAGCGCACGAGCGCCGCTGCCGTGCCGTCTTTAGCAAAGTCCAATACCATCCCATACTGAGGCAAGAAATCCAGGGGCTCGGAGGCCGACTCATCTAGAGATAGCAGCGCCATCCCCTGGCCCTGAAGGTAGGCGATCGCTTGGCTGTCGGGGGTAATCATAAAGTCTCCCCCGGGCTCAGAGGGCAGAGGCGCTACAGCGGGCTCCCCGCTGTCGTCGATGCGTACCGTCCATAGGCCGAACTCGCCGGGGTTTTGGCGGTTGACCCGGTAGACAACAATCACCTCGCCGTTGGGGGCCAGGTCAAATTTCAGATTCTGGTATTCGTCGCTATCCAGGAGCCGCTGCACCTCGTTGTCGAGGGGAAAAGTGGTGATCTCGGCCTCGCCCCCCACCGTATTGGCGGGAGCAGCCGCTTCGATCCCTGTCGTGGCGACATAGATCTGCTGGTTGAGCAGGCCCCGGTCCCGGGCGGTGCGCTCCACCGCTGAAAACAGGACGCGATCGCCTTGGGGGTACGGCTCGTAGTCCATCACCACTAGGGTTTTGGGGGTCAGCAGGCGCTTTTCTCGGCGGGTGAGATTGTACAGCACCAGCCGCCCCTCTTCCTCCCCCTGAGCGCCGATGTAAAAGAGCGCCCGGTCGCGGGTACGAAACTGCCCTTCAAAAGGGACCAGCCGCTGGGATGCCTCGGCGCTGCTGAAGCGGTCCCAAGCATTGTCGATAGCAAGGCGGTAGGAATAGCCGTAGGGGGCGGGGTCGTTGAGGGTGTAGGCCATGCGCCGCCCCGCCCAGCTCACTCGCCCCGAAACGGGCTGGCGATCGCTCTCGGAAATAATAGCGTCCAGGCGCAGGTTGGCCTCCACCGCCTCGTGGTCCATAGGACGGCTGAAGTTCACGAAAAAGGCCTGATCTTCAGCCCCCACCACCCGGTCTTGCCAGCTAAATTCCCGGACAGCGGGGGCCGGCTGCTGACCCAGCAGCAGCAGTAACAGCAGCGCCAGCGCTAGCGCCGCGATGACCGGCACCGCCGCCCGGTCCAAGGGATGGGAGAACTTGATACTTGGAAATCGCATCGTCCAATCTTATCGCGTTCGGATCTAGACTGGCCAATCTCGCCGTCGCTATCGCCTAGACTGCACCCGCCTCATCAGGGGCAGCAGCTTATTTTCCACAAT
>JBCCAG010000478.1:0-3811 GCA_039814955.1 Cyanobacteria bacterium P01_A01_bin.135 | reverse complement strand
GCCCTTTACTACGCCCATGTGTTCTACCCCATGACCAACCAGACCGCCGAGAAGCACGACGGCTTCATCTCGGTGCAGGGAGACGGCAGCGCGATCGCCGAATTCTCCGGCAAGCTGCTGGTGCAGGGCGAGCCCGACGGCTCCTCCTTCCCCAACGGCGGCATCCGCGACACCTCTGAGGCCCGCGGCTACACCGCTTGGGATGTCACCAGCCCTGCCTATATCATGGAGACCCCCAACGGGGCGACGCTGTGCATCCCCACCATCTTTATTTCCTGGACCGGTGAGGCGCTGGATAAGAAGGTACCCCTGCTGCGCTCCATCGCGGCCATGAACAAAGCCGCCAACAAGGTGCTGAAGGTGCTGGGCCACACCGACATCGCCCCGGTGAACTCCAGCTGCGGTGCGGAGCAGGAATACTTCTTGGTGGACGCCAACTTTGCCACCCAGCGCCCGGACCTGCTGCTAGCGGGCCGCACCCTGTTTGGCCGCCCTCCGGCTAAAGGCCAGGAATTCGACGACCACTACTTCGGTGCGATTCCCGAGCGGGTGCAGGTGTTTATGCAGGATGTGGAGGAGGCCCTCTACAAGCTGGGCATCCCCGCCAAGACACGCCACAACGAGGTGGCCCCCGGCCAGTTTGAGATTGCCCCCTACTTTGAAGCGGCCAACGTGGCCAGCGACCACCAGCAGATGATCATGACGGTGCTGCGCCACACCGCCAAGAAGCACGGCTTTATGTGTCTGCTGCACGAGAAGCCCTTTGCCGGCATCAACGGCTCCGGCAAGCATGTCAACTGGTCGGTGGGTAACGCCACCCAGGGCAACCTGCTGGACCCCGGCGACTCTCCCCACGAAAACGCCCAGTTCCTGGTATTCTGCGGCGCGGTGATTCGCGGAGTGCATAAGTACGGTCCGCTGATGCGGGCGGCGATCGCCACCGCTAGCAATGACCACCGCTTAGGGGCTAACGAAGCGCCCCCGGCTATCATGTCGGTCTACTTGGGGACCCAGCTGGAAGAGGTGTTTGAGCAGATTAAAGCCGGTAGCCTGACTGGATCTAAGCAGAAGGGCACCATGGACCTCGGGGTGGACGTGCTGCCGACCCTCTCTAAGGATGCGGGCGATCGCAACCGCACCTCCCCCTTCGCCTTCACCGGTAACCGCTTCGAGTTCCGGGCCGTGGGCTCTAGCCAGTCGGTGTCTGGTCCCCTAATCGTCCTCAACACCATGCTGGCCGACTCCCTCGACTGGATCGGCAACCGGCTGGAAGCGGAGATGTCGGGGGGCAAGGACCTCAACGCGGCCATCTCCACCGTACTCAAAGAGGTGATGGAGCAGCACGGCGACGTGGTGTTTGGCGGCAACGGTTACTCCGAGGAGTGGCACCGCATGGCCGTGGAAGAGCGGGGCTTGCTCAATCTCCCTACCACTGCCGACGCCCTGCCGATGCTGAAGGCCGAGTCCGTGGAAGACCTATTCGAGAAGACCGGGGTGCTGACGCCGGTGGAGCTGGAGAGCCGGTTTGAGGTCTACGCCGAGCAGTACATCATGTCCATTGAGGTAGAGTCGAAGCTGGTGGTGGACATGGCCAAGACCACGGTGTACCCGGCGGCGGTGGAGTACCTGTCTAAGCTCTCTTCCACCATTGCTAGCCTCGGCGGCCTGGGCATTGACCTGGAGAAGGAGAGCGCCAAGAAGGTGGCCGATCTTACCAACGGCATGGTGGCATCCGCTAACAAGCTAGAAGCGGCCATGCAAAAGCACGACTTCGCCTCCACCGAGGACCACATGCAGTACTGCGCCCAAACCTTGCGGGGTCTAATGGACGAGGTGCGGGGCTATGTGGATGCCCTCGAAGCGGCGATCGCCGATAGCTTCTGGCCCCTGCCCACCTATCAAGAGATGCTGTTCATCAAGTAGGCAAGGCCTCGGCCACTTAGCTACTGTATAGCGTTCCAGCCTCCAAGTCAGCTAGGGGGCTGGAACGCTTTTCTATTGCGCGCGGCAGCCACTGCCGCAATTGAGCCAGGGTGCCCCTATGTTTCCGTTAGTAACGGCTTATAAAGACTACCCTTCAAGGTACTTTGTGACTGCAATTCTCTCAATACAATGAAGAAGAGAGTACAGGGAATTGGGGCATCATGGCTGAAGACTCAACAATCCAGGCAATTAGGGCTCTCCTAGCAGCGGGAGATGCTCACTTTCAAGCCGCTAGCTACCAAGAGGCGCTGCAGCAATATCAAGCCGCCCGCACCCGCGCTGAGCAGGCGGGAAATCTCCGCTATGCGGCATTTTCCATCAATAATATTGGGCTTGTATACGATGCTTTAGGGCAGTACGAGCAGGCCTGTGAAAAATACGGGCAGGCCCTCGAGGGCTTCAGCAACTTGCAAGGCTCGAGCGATACTGCTAGCGATGCTGTCATCAGAGTTAGCCAGGCGACGGTGACGAATAACTTGGGCATGGCCAACACAAACCTAAAGAAGTTTGGCGAAGCGGCGGACCTCTACCAAGCTGCCCTATCCAGCCTAGAACCCCTAGTGGCTCAGCTTAAAGCCGAAGAGCACCGCCCCCATGAGCAATCTTCTGAGACCCTTCAGCAACTGCGCAGCCTAGATTTAGACGAGCGCACGGGGCAAGTCTGGCACAATATGGGCTTTAACCTCAGTCGGCAAAGCCGGTCCGCTCCCAGTGGGCAATCCACCGAGTTGGTGCACCAGGCCATTGAGACCTACACAAAGGCTATACCGCTACGGAAGACGGCGACAAACCAGGGTGAAACCCTCAATAGCCTAGCGTTTGCCTATGGCTTCTTGTTAGAGACTACCGGGAACAACGAGTGGTTTGATAAGGCGATCGCCGCGCTTGATAGGGCAATTGAGCTGTTTGAGTCAAGCCAGCCGCCGAACCGGGAGGGCCTGGCCACAACCTACGATACCAAAGGGCACCTCTTCACGCTGGCTAGTCAACAAAACCAGTCCTTGCTCACTGAGGCAAAGGCTGCCTACGACAAAAGCCTACAGGTCGCCGAGCAGATTCTAGCCTTTCTAGATGATGTGGATAAGCGAAAGAATTACGCTGAGCGGGTGAGAGAGACCTACACCTACAGGGACTTTCTAATGGTGATTGAGAAGATTCCAGAGCCAACCCTAGAAAAGCTTGGGATACAAAAGCAAGATCTGATTGGTTGGGTCGATCCATCGTCACAGTCAACATCGCTTCTGAGCAGAATTTCTCCAGAAAGTATTCTGTCCGCCATCCCTCGAGTGGTGGAGATAGTGGACGATCTGGCGTAGCTTATCTGCTCAAATATTGATCGAGGAACCTATTATAGATAACCGGAGATTTAGACCCTATGATTCAGCAAAATACCGAACAAACCGTTGATACCGGTACCCGTGGCGGCACCTTGCCACCGTAAGCTGAGCGCGATGGCAGCTAATCCTCTATGCGGGTGACCTCAGATGAATCCAACCAGTTGGGCATGGGGGGCTGTGGGGATAATCTGCATCGTGGCGCAGTCGCTCCTATGTAGCGTCGCTGACGCTTCACCCCCACCTGCGCCGGAGCTTGCGAGTCGGAATGCTACTGAGAGTGAAAACGACAGTGCGCAGGCCGGCCGCCAGTTTGAGGCGGGGCAAGCACATTATCAAAACGGGCAGTTTGCCGCCGCGATCGCTGCTTACCAGCGGGCGCTGGCCATCTGGACCGGCTTAGGCGATCAGGCGGCCGTGGCTCAAACCCAGTATGAGATGGGGCGGACCCTGCGAAACCTCAACCAGTACCCCGAGGCGATCGCCGCGTTTCG
>JBCCAG010000221.1:0-5973 GCA_039814955.1 Cyanobacteria bacterium P01_A01_bin.135 | reverse complement strand
GTGCAAAAGCTGGCCCAGTACGGTCAGGATGCCCTGATGGCCCAGGCGGCGCTGCGGGCGGCGTTTGACCTGCGGGTGGATACCTACGCTCACCTACAGACACTGAGCCTCAGCTACTTTGAAGCGGCCAAAACCGGGGACCTGTCCTACCGGCTCACCGAAGATATTGACCGGGTGGGGGAGGTGGTCAACAAGCTATTCCACGACTTTGTGCCCTGTGTGCTGCAGCTAGTGGTGGTGTTTGGCTACATGGTTTACCTCAACTGGCAGCTTACCCTAGCCACCCTGGTACTGGTGCCGCTGCTAGGGGGCCTGATTGGCTGGTTTGGCGATCGCATGCTGGCGGCGTCTCGCCGCAGCCAAAGCCGCGTGTCGGACTTGTCTTCCCTGGTAAGCGAGACGGTGGGGGGCATGCGGATTATTCAGGCTTTCTCTGCCGAAGCCGTGGAGCTAGCCCGGTTCCGGGAGGCGGCGGAGCGCAACCGCCAGGCCCAGTATCGGGCCGCTTGGCTGAAGGCGGTGCAGTTTCCGGTGGTGGGGTTTTTGTATGCGGTGAGCGTGCTGCTGCTGCTGCTGCTGGGGGGCTGGCAAATTGCGGCGGGTAACTTGACCGGGGCGGCGTTTGGCAGCTATGTGGCGGCGGTGCTGCTGCTGATTGACCCCATCGCCCACCTCACCGACAACTACAGCCAGTTCAAGCAGGGAGAAGCCTCGGTGGACCGGATTTTTGAGCTGCTGGCCCTGCGGCCCGCGGTGACCAGCCCCGCCAACGCCAAAGCGCTGCCGGCGGTAGCGGGCCGGGTGGAGTACCGGGACGTTAGCTTTGGCTACGGGGAGCAGCCGGTGCTGCGGAACCTGAGCTTGACGGTGGAGCCTGGTGAGGCGATCGCCCTGGTGGGTCCCAGCGGCTCTGGAAAAACCAGCCTAGTAAACCTGCTGCCGCGGTTCTACGACCCCCAGGCGGGGCAAATTTTGGTGGATGGCACCGACATTCGCGATGTGGAGCTGCGCAGCCTGCGGCGACAGATTGGCATCGTCCCCCAAGATACGCTGCTGTTCTCGGGTACCATTGCCCAGAACATCGCCTTTGGGCAGGCGGCGGCCACCCCAGAGCAGATTCAGGCCGCCGCCACCGTGGCCAACGCCCATTCATTCATCACCGCCTTTAGCCAGGGCTACAGCACCTATGTGGGGGAGCGGGGGGTGAACCTGTCGGGGGGGCAGCGGCAGCGGCTGGCCATTGCCCGGGCGGTGCTGCTGGATCCAAAGATTTTGATTTTGGATGAGGCCACCTCGGCCCTGGACTCGGAGTCGGAGGCCCTGGTGCAGGAGGCCCTAGAGCGGCTGATGCAGGGGCGCACGGTGTTTGTCATCGCCCACCGGCTGGGAACGGTGCGCCGCGCTGACCGAATTGTGGTGGTGGAGCAGGGCCAAGTGGTAGAGCAGGGTACCCATCAGGCGCTGCTGGCCCAAGGCGATCGCTATGCGGCCCTGCACAACCAGCAGTTTGCCCCGTCCCCCCTCCCCGGCGGGGCTAGACCAAGTTGACTATGATGGGAAAAGGCACATTCGGACCACCCCCGATGAATACCCTAATCGTTAAGCCCCGTCGCCGCCGCAAAGCTGTTGCCCTCGCCCTAGCGGGAATCTTTATTCCGGGTCTCCATAAGTTCTATCTCCGGGAGTGGCGGTGGGGCACTGTCTACCTGCTGCTGTTCTTCACCCAAGTGCCCCAGTTGGCCAGCCTGGTGGAAGGGGTGTGGTACTGCCTGATGGACCCCGAAGTGTTTGACCACAACTTCAACCGTGAGCTAGTGGTGATGCGGGACGCCGCCGTTGTCGCTCCCGACCCAAAGCAGGTGCAGTCCATTGGCGAAGCCCTGCGGCATTTGGAGCAGCTGCGGCAGGACGGCTTAATTTCAGAATTTGAGTTCGAGGAAAAGCGGCGGCAGTGGCTCGATAGAATGGCATAGAGTACCGCTACAGATAGCCTTGCCGTGACCTTCCGCTGGGTTCAACAACTAAAGCGCACCCTAGATGCTGACGCTCGCGCCCGCACCCGCGAAATTCAGCAGAATCCCTACTGCCGCCTGCAGACGGCGGAGGATGTGGCGCTCGCGGTGGATCTAGGGCTATTTATCGACGCCAACCGGGCCGCCGTGGACGACTGGCTGCGGCTCCCCTACCTCTCTATCCACCAGGCCCGCCAGCTTGTAGCGCTGCGGCAGGCGGGGGTGATGTTCTACAGCCTAGATGACCTATCTGCTGGCATTGGCGTCTCGTCCCATGCTCTGCAGCCCTTTGCGGCCTTGATCCAGTTCCAATACTACGCTGCCGATGACTGCGACATCGCCGGGCTGGACCCCAACTACGCCCCGGTGGCGGTGCTGGCTCAGCTCCCTGGAGTAGGAGAGGGCACCGCCCGAGCAATCGTGGCCGAGCGGCAGACCCGTCCCTTCAGCAATCTGGCCGACCTGCAGCGCCGTCTGGCGTTGCCCCGAGCGACCGTCAACCAGCTGCTGCCGTATTTGCGCTTTTAGGCGGCTGGCCACAAGTAAGCGACATGGGGAGCGACCCCCTTTAACCGCGTTAGGTGGTTACGCTTTTAGGCGGATATGGCCGAATCGCTGCGGCAAACACGACCCGACCGTTACGGTTCGTCCCCCTGTGGAGGGTGGAGCGGCTTCGTAAACTAAGGACATATGACATTAGAGCCCGCGCGTCGGCGGCAATTTCAATTTTTTTGACGGAATTGCCATCGAATTAGACATTTGACCAGTAGGCAGCGGGTGAGCTGAGACCGACCCATCGGTTCGGTAACCCCTCCTTCTACTCCGCGAAGCTAAAAACGCAGTATAGAGGGAGGCCTCCCGCCAGGGGGAAGGGCAAAGCCTACGAGTTGTTGTACGCCCTGGGCCTTACCTAAGCGCTAGGGCAACAAACCCAAATTTATCTTGCAGTAGATCGGAGTATTGACTAAATGGCAAAAGTTGTTGGTATTGACCTCGGGACAACCAACTCCTGCGTAGCCGTAATGGAAGGCGGTAAGCCAGCCGTTATCGCTAACGCAGAAGGATTTCGCACCACCCCCTCTGTCGTCGCCTACACCAAAAACGGCGATCGCCTAGTGGGCCAAATCGCTAAGCGTCAGGCGGTGATGAACCCCGAGAACACGTTTTACTCCGTAAAGCGGTTCATCGGTCGCCGGTTTGACGAAGTCTCCAACGAGCTGACCGAGGTGACCTACCAGGTCAAGAACGTCAGCGGCAACGTAAAAATTGACAGCCCCGCCAAAGGCGAAGAGTTTGCGCCGGAGCAGATTTCCGCTGAAGTGCTGCGCAAGCTTAAAGAAGACGCAAGCAAGTACCTGGGCGAAGATGTCACCCAAGCGGTGATCACCGTTCCCGCCTACTTCAACGACTCCCAGCGCCAGGCCACTAAAGACGCCGGTAAGATTGCCGGTCTAGAGGTGCTGCGGATTATCAACGAGCCCACGGCGGCGGCGCTGGCCTACGGATTGGACAAGCGCAGCAACGAAACCGTGCTGGTGTTTGACTTGGGTGGTGGTACCTTTGACGTCTCCATCCTAGAGGTGGGCGACGGCGTGTTTGAGGTGCTGGCCACTTCTGGTGACACGCATCTGGGGGGTGACGACTTCGACAAGAAGATCGTGGACTTCCTGGCTCAGGAGTTCCAGAGCAACGAAGGCATTGATCTGCGCAAAGACAAGCAGGCCCTGCAGCGCTTAACTGAGGCCGCTGAGAAAGCCAAGATTGAGCTCTCCAGCGTTACCCAAACTGAAATCAACCTGCCCTTCATCACTGCCACTCAGGATGGTCCTAAGCACCTGGACCTCACCCTGACCCGCGCCAAGTTCGAAGAGCTAGCCTCTGACCTGATCGACCGCTGCGGCATCCCGGTAGAGAATGCCCTGCGCGACGCTAAGCTCAGCAAATCCGACATCGACGAAGTGGTGATGGTGGGTGGTTCCACCCGTATCCCGGCGGTGCAGGAGCTGGTGAAGCGCATCTTGGACAAAGATCCCAACCAGTCGGTGAACCCGGACGAGGTTGTGGCTGTGGGTGCGGCCATTCAGGCGGGCGTGCTGGCGGGTGAAGTTAAGGACATCCTGCTGCTGGACGTGACGCCCCTGTCTCTGGGTGTAGAAACCCTGGGCGGTGTAATGACCAAAATCATCCCCAGAAATACCACCATTCCCACCAAGAAGTCCGAGGTATTCTCCACGGCGGCGGATGGCCAGACTAACGTTGAAATTCACGTGCTCCAAGGTGAGCGCGAGATGTCTTCGGACAACAAGAGCCTAGGAACCTTCCGCCTGGACGGCATTCCCCCCGCACCGCGCGGTGTGCCCCAAATTGAGGTGACCTTTGACATTGACGCCAACGGCATCTTGAAGGTGAGCGCCGCTGACAAGGGTACGGGTAAGGAGCAGTCCATCAGCATTACGGGCGCTTCTACGCTGCCCCAAGATGAGGTGGAGCGGATGGTTAAGGACGCTGAGTCCAATGCGACGGCGGACCAAGAGCGCCGCGAGCGCATTGACCTGAAGAACCAGGCGGATTCGCTGACTTACCAAACTGAGAAGCAGCTGAACGAGCTAGGCGATAAGGTCTCGACTGATGACAAAGCCAAGATTGAGGGTCTAATCAAGGACCTGCGCGAGGCGGTCACCAATGAGGACTACGACAAGATCAAGACGCTGACCACCGAGCTGCAGCAGGCGTTCTACAGCGTGAGCAGCAGCCTGTATCAGCAGGGTGATGCGGCGGAGGCAGCGGCTGGCGCAGCGGGTGCCCCTGGTGCGGAACCAGGCGCTGATGCTGGGTCTGATTCGTCTGGTGGCGATGATGTCATCGATGCTGAGTTCTCTGAGACGGATAACCAGTAGGTTTGTGGCTGGCCGTTCTGCGGCCTTAGCCCTGTGACTGATTAAGTGAGGGGAGCCTTTTGGGGCTCCTCTTTTTTGTGGCGATCGCTGGGGGGCGGGCATGTGGGGGTTGGGGATGGTATTTGGGGGCGTGGCCCCCAAGCCCCCTAGCAGGGGGACGGGATGCCTCCCCCTGCAACCCCCTGCATAGGGGCGGTGTCCTGGGAGTTGGCGTGTTGGGTTACGTTTTGGTTGTGTCAGGTAGGGCGGGCACTGCCCGCCCTACAACCCCAATTGGCGATCGCCAACTCCACGCAGCGATCGCCCCCAACTCAAAACCAACCCTTAACCGAACCCAAACTGAAAAGCGCAATGGGACAAGGCTGTGCGGAGGGGGGTTGGGGGACGCGCCCGTTCCTCCAGAGGGGGTTTGGGGGCTTGCCCCCAAGCACCACACCCAACTCAGCAGGACACGACCTTCTACCGAATAGGCCGCTGCCGCACCAAATAACTCAACACCTGCCCCTGCGCCGGGGTAATATGAACGCCGCGACGCGTAATCTGAATCAGCGGCGTCCAGTAGTGGCGCTCCACATAGTCCAGCAGGTGCAAACGGGCGATCGCTCCTTGGACGCCGGCGGGGGAGCCGATAAGCAAGTGCCTCAAATGCACACCCTGGTGCTGGGCTCGGCTCAAGCAGCGTGGGGATATTGGGCTCTGCTTCGAAGGGGGAATCTAGCCGTGCGGCTTGGTCCGCAGCGAGCTGTTGACGCACTGCGAGCTGTGCAGCCTCCTGAGCAAGGGGCCGCGAGGGGTATTGGATTGTCATGAGGGACTCCGGTTTGTGTTGTGTTGGAGTCCCCCAAAGAAGCCGGACATTCCAGACGTGTTAAGGGTTCGGAATGACTCAGGCTACAATCGCACCATGTCATCCGGACAGCTACACCTGTCTTGGTGGCATAGGGGCTGCATGTTGTTGATGGCAACATGCGGCTCCGCCAGACCGAATCTTTGGGAGACTAGAACCGTGGTGGCTCATAGCTCCATAAGTTAGATCATTTGTGCGCTAATGGCAAGGGGCGATT
>JBCCAG010000222.1:0-5951 GCA_039814955.1 Cyanobacteria bacterium P01_A01_bin.135 | reverse complement strand
GAGGCTTACCAGACCGGCGAAGATGTGCACCGGCTAACGGCACGGCTGCTGTTTGACCGGGAGGAAATTACCACCGACGAGCGCCGCCTGGGTAAAATCATCAACTTCGGCGTTATTTACGGGATGGGGGCGACCCGTTTTGCCCGGGAGGCGGGGGTAGACCGCGGAACGGCCAAGCAGTTCATCGACCGGTTCAACGAGCGCTACCCTAGGGTCTTTGCCTACCTGCAGCAGATGCAGCAAGAGGCGATCGCCAACGGCTACGTCACGACTATCGAAGGGCGCAGGCGGCAGTTCAACTTCACCAGCGGCAAGCTCAAGACCCTACGGGGCAAGCGGCCCGCCGATATCGACATGGCAACCATTAAATCTCCCGGACTCTACGATGCAGGTCAGCTTCGCGCCGCCGCCAACGCCCCCATTCAGGGCTCCAGCGCCGACATCATTAAAATTGCCATGGTGCAGCTCCACCAGCTACTCCGCGACTATCAAGCGCGGCTGCTGCTGCAGGTCCACGACGAGCTCGTGTTTGAGGTTCCTCCCGAGGAAGAGACGATATTGCTGCCCAAGATTCAAACCACGATGGAGTCGGCCCTTTCCCTCAGCGTCCCGCTAGTAGTGGAGCTAAATAGTGGCGCAAACTGGATGGTCGCTAAATGAGGGTAACCTCCAACACCCCGTAGCGCCCCCAGACAGTCGAGGGAATTGAAGTGCTTTTTGTATGGCAAGCAGTACGAAAAAATCGGCAGATTCCACTATACTCACCTGCAGCAAAAAGATAAACCTTATGATATCGTTGAAATCACGACTTTGGGCTCTGTAAAACTACCCAGGTGAGTGCCTGCGGCCCATACCGCTTTTTTTAAAATTCTCTATAAAGACTATTCTTGAATACTCAAACTTACTGCATCTTGCGGAGGCGCTGTGCAGGAGCGCTTCGGCTTGAATCCATAGCTCAGGGGTGGATTTAGTGGACTTTTCAGTAGGTGACCGGCAGCCCGCGATACCCAAGCCACTTGGCTGCTGCCGGGTGAACGAATTGGGTGAGATTTTGGAGGCCGACCAATCGTTTTGCGAACTTGTTGACTACGAGTTACCGGAGCTGCGGCAGCGATCGCTTTGGGCGATGGTTAATAGGGATAGCTGCGATTGCTCCTTGAACATATCTCAGGAAGCAGCTCAACCAGAGACGTGGCGCACGGCCAGGCTCATCACCCGCAACGGGGTTGCGCATAGCGTATTGCTTCTGCAGCTTCCTACCCTGGCGGTCACCGAAGCTCCAGATTCCCAGGGACCAATTTCCCATCTTGATCGCAGTAACCCCAGCGACAGTACAAGCGACAGCACAAACTGGATGGTGCTCTTCTACGCCAACGATGCTGTCTCGGCAGCCCCCCCTCTACCGCCCCCAAATCTCGCCGAACTCGACCAGGCCTTCTATACCATCCACAGCGCAGCCAGTGTGACTGACGTCTTTCACGAGCTGGCCAAGCAGAGCCAGGCATTGCTGCCCCACTATACCTGCACCGGCTTATACCAGCGGCCTGGGCGCTGGAGTTGGGACTGCGCTTCCCCAGAGCTCGTACCTGAGATTACTAACAGACTACAGCAGTTTGACATTGACCAAATTCTTACCTCGCTGCAGCTCGGTCAAGTCAGGCTACAGACCCTCGGTGTCGACGGTCATCCTCCCGTTCTGTCAGTCAATGCCGTAGAAAACGCTACCGATGCCTTTGGAAGGCAACCAGAGGCAACCCCGATGCCAGTCGCCACCCTGTCTTGGGAGCAGCCCGAAGTCTCCCTCGACGTCCTGCTGATTCCCGTTTGTCATGAGAGTTTCGTGTTTGGGGCTATCTTACTCACGCCCAGCCGGCCCGAGGAGCCTATGGACGGTCCCTACTGCCATCCCATGCCCCCAGGAGAAGTTGCTTGGGCGAGCGCCATGGCCAAACATGCAGCCCTCTCCATGGCCCGAATCAAGCGGCAGGAAGCCGCCAAAGAGCCGGACAAAAAGCTAGTGCAGTGGGTGCAAAGCCAGATGAGGCACCTGCAGCAAGCCCTCAACGTTGAAGCGGCCATCAAACGCATTATTGAGAAAATTCGCAACAGCCTGGATGAGGTTTACATCTTTGAGACGGTGATGCGCGAGCTGGGTCAGGCACTGGTCTTAGACGCCTGCAGCATTGGCTTCTACGACGAGGAGCGGCAGACGGTGGACGTCCGCTATGCCTCGCCAGAGGCTTGTCAAGCGCAGACTGGTGACAGCGACATGTCGACCCATTCAGAAATTTACGGCTTGCTGAAGCAGGGACTGTGCATTCAAGTGTCGTCTTTGGCAAGCAGCCGCGATCGCCGCATGGTGGCCTACAGCACGACCCTCGCCTGTCCCATTGTGGATCAAGGGCGCACGATTGGTGACCTGTGGCTACACCGCCCTAAGTATGCCCTGTTCAATGAGCAGGAGCAGGATTTGATTCTTCAAGTCGCTCAGCAGTGTGCCGTTGCCCTCACTCAGGCCCGACTATATCAGCAGGCCCAAGACCAGGTGAAGTCTCTAGAGACGGTAGGAAACCTGAAAGACGATTTTCTCAGCACCGTCTCCCACGAGCTGCGAACGCCGGTTACCAACATTAAAATGACCGCTAAAATGCTGGAGCTTGCCCTCAGTAACCAGCCAATTGCGGACGAGCGAATCACCCGCTACATGAGAATTCTGCACAGCGAGGCGCAGCGGGAAATTGATCTGATCAATGACCTGCTCGATCTGCAACGGTTAGACGCTGGAATGCAAACCCTTGACCTCAAATACATTGAAATTTCTTGGCTGGCCCAAATCTTCGAGAGCTTCCGGGAGCGAGCTACCGCCAGCGATCAGCAACTCCGGGTCGAAATACTCTCCAAAATCAGCCACTTTATCTCCGATGAGGGTAGCCTCAAGCGAATCGTCGCCGAGCTGCTCAACAACGCCTGCAAATACACTCCGACGGGAGAGTTCATCGCTGTCAGCGGCATCGTCAGCGAGACGGGTTTGCACCTAAGCATCTGCAACTCGGGTATCGAGATTTCTGCCGCGGAGCAGACTCGGATTTTCAAAAAGTTTTACCGCATCAAGCAGAGCGATCGCCGCCGCCAGGGAGGTACTGGCCTAGGCTTGGCGCTGGTCAAGCAGCTTGTTCACCACCTCCAGGGTGATATCCATCTGACCAGCGGTAGCGGTCTCACCTGCTTCACGGTGGATCTTCCCCCCCTCAGCTTGCCTGGCCCTGAAGCCACCGCTCCAAAATCGGGTTGACCTGTTCGGGAACCTCATCCTGGGGACAGTGGCCCGCCCCTTCTAATTCAATGAAGTCCTCAACACAGCTGAACCGCCCGAGGTTTTCCTGGGCCAGGGCGACTGGCTCCCAAGGGTCCTTCACCCCCCACAAAATTAGTACCGGCACCTTGTCCCCCAGAGCGGCCAGTAGCTCTTCGGGCAGCGGCCCTGAGGAGTAGCGGGTAAAGGCTAAAAACACGTCGGCGGCTCCGGTATCTGCGGCGGGGCGCAGCAGCAAATCAACCAACTCATCAGTTACCCGCTCAGGGCGAGCGTAAGCCTGCTGCAAAATCCGCTGCACCGTACCCCGCCGCGCCAGCAGATTGAAAAATCCATGCCCCAGCCAGCGCACCCCCAGCACCTGCTGCAGAACTGGGGTCCCCATCTGCCGGTACCAGGGCAAGGTCGCCCGGCGCTTGTCGTGGAGCAGCCGCAGGGAGCAGTTGAGCATCGCCACCCCGCGCACTTGGTCAGATTCATCCACAGCGGCCTGAAGGGCCACGATGCAGCCAATGGAGTTACCCACCAAGAACGCTGGCTCCCCCACCACCTGCCGGCAAAAATCAAGTACCTGGGCGGACCAAGTCTCAAAGGTATAGTCGATTTGGCTTTCGGGCTGGGGTTTGGCCGAGCCGCCAAAGCCAATCAGATCAATCGCATAGACCCGGCAGGTGCGCGCCAGCGCTGGAATGTTGTGCCGCCAGTGGCCCCAAGAAGCTCCAAAGCCGTGAATCAATACAACAGCAGGACCTTGGGTCCCCATGGTTTGGTAAGCGACTGAGAGATTGCGCCATGTCCAATACTGCTCAGCGGGGAGGAGACGGGGAGAGAGGGCTTGCGATGGAGAGGAGGACATTGATAAACCTTAAACGAGCCATTTATTAAAGCGTTACATCAAATTTAAACTTCGTCTACGATTTAATGCCAGACCCCGCCCCCGAGATTTCGCTAGACCGGCTCCACCGTTGGTGGATGGCGATCGCCCCAGCCTGCATCGCCGATCTGACGGTCTCCATCGACCTGTGGCGACTGCTGCAGCGCGCTTGGTCTCGGGGCGCTGCCCTGCCCCAGCTCCCCATTGTTGTGGGCCAAACCTACGAGGCCGATCTAGCCGCCACCGTCACCCGCAAGCGCCAGGGCAGCTACTACACCCCAGCGGCGATCGCCCAGTTCGTGGTAGAAGCCACCGTCACATCAGCCTGCGGTGAGGCTACCCCGCCTACGATCCTTGACCCCGCCTGCGGCGGCGGAATCTTTCTGGTTGTGGCATATCGCGCTTTAGTTCGGCAGTACAAACCATCGCGCCCTGACGGCTATATCGCACTGCTGGAGCAGCTTCACGGCGTTGATGTAGACCCCAATGCAGTAGCGGTGACGCGTCTAGCGCTGTGCTTGGCTGCTATTGAAGCAGTCTGTTTAACAAACCTGACGCGGAAGTCTCCCCCTAATCTGCTCCACGAAGACTGGCAGTCAGCACCGCTACAAGGCACATCAGGAAACCTCTCCTCCCGCCTCAGTCAGACGATTCGCTGCGCTAGTACCCTGCTTTTTGCAGGTGATACCTTCCCCAGTAATGCCAGCGAAGCTGCCTTTCCGTCAAATGCTCAGTTCGATGTGGTGTTGGGCAATCCGCCCTACGTAGATGCTGAAACCATGACCCGCTGTTCACCCGCTTTGCGCCACTACTGCCGCAGCCGCTACCAGACAGCCCGAGGGAACTGGGACCTATTTTGCGTCTTCATCGAGCGGGCGCTACAGCTCTGCCGGGCAGGGGGATGGCACAGCTTTGTGGTGCCGAATAAGCTAGCTTCTGCAGACTACGCCGCGCCAGCGCGATCGCTGCTGTCTCGCTATCAGCTCCACCAGCTGCGGGACTACAGCCAGGTCAAAGCGTTTTCGGCGGCGGTGTATCCTCTGGTGTATGTGCTGCGGGCCGAGGCGGCGATCGCCGGTAGCGTGACCTACACGGTGATGGACACTCCAGAGCAGAGTAGAGAAAATTACCGCCTGTGCCGCAGCCGTTTTGCGTTAGATCGCCCCTGGTGCCTGTCGCCGCAGCAAGGCTGGTTAACCCGGCTGCAGCAGTACCCCAAGCTGGGGGATGTTTTGACGGTGACCGGGGCGATGACGGTAGCTGAGGCCTACCGACTAAAGCCGCTAATCTACGATTCTCCCCACCCTACAGAGGCCTTTCCCCTAGTCAACAGCGGCACCATCGACCGCTACACCCACCACTGGGGGAAGAAGCCCCTGCGGTATTTGGGCGATCGCTACCAGTATCCGGTTGTTTCTCGGACGCAGCTCGCTGCCGCTTTGCCTAAGCGCTACCAGCAGGCCACCACACCCAAAATCATTATCGCGGGGCTGACGCATCAGCTTGAGTGCATCTGGGACCCCGAAGGGACGCTGCTGGCGGGCAAATCGACAACGGTAATTCTGCTGCCGCCGCCGGTGGCGCATCTGGGGCCGGTGCTGCGGGGGCTATTGAACAGTCGCCTGATGACGGATTATTTTCGGGCTTTGTTTGGCTACTGACGGCTGCGACGCTATCGTCCACGTCCACTGCGATCAGCGGTGCAATGACCAGGGCCACCACCGAGATCAGCTTAACGAGGATGTTGAGCGACGGACCGGAGGT
>JBCCAG010000305.1:0-5056 GCA_039814955.1 Cyanobacteria bacterium P01_A01_bin.135 | reverse complement strand
GGGCGCTGCTGGTCTCTGCCAGCGACGACGACCTAATTACCCCCATTGAGCTGATTCAAAACTATCCTACGCAGGAAATGTACGTGGATATCATTGAGTTTAACCGCGCCTACAGCGATATCTCGGAGCTGATCGAGCTGCGGCAGCGAATTGGGGACTGGATTGATCGGGTGCTGTAGGGTCTATGTAGCGAAATCGTCCAAGGGACGATTTCGCTACTAGAAAGCCTAATAAGCCAGGGTCTCTAGTGTCTCACGCAGGTATATCACCACCCGGTCGTCTAGCTTAGCGTCTGCATAGGCCGGCTTGGTCTGAAGCTGCCAGCGCTGAAACCCTGAGCTATTGGCGATCGCCTTCTTGAGGCTTTCCCAGGCGGGAGCGTCAGCGTCAGATTGGGATAGAGATGGAGCTGTCATACTAATTGACCCCTTTTGCTTAACGGCTGCAGTGACCCCAATGGGGGCAGCTGCCTTGAAAACTACGAGTAATATCTATTCTGTAAAGTGCTTATCTGCGAATTATTGCTATTCTTTTTCTTTCTTAAGATAGCGCAGCAGCAAACTCACAGCAGTGATGGTCGATACGGTTCCCCGTAAATTACATCTGCTGGTGTAGTTGCCTTCAGACTTATGACAGCCTTCGGATACATTCTCCAGGCTGATGAATGGGTAACCAAGCTAGCGCCACAGGATATCCCATGACATTCAGACCCTACTATGCCCTCTGGGCCATCTTTCTCTTTTTGGTAGAAGTTGTCATTGCCCTATATGTCCGCGACGACTTTATCCGCCCTTATGTAGGCGATGTCCTAGTTGTTATTCTCATCTACGCCGTTGTCAGGGCGCTATTCAGGGTCTCCATTTTTCCTGCCGCCTTGGGAGTCCTCCTGTTTGCCTTTGGGGTTGAAATTCTGCAGTACTTCAAGATTGTAGAGGTGTTGGGCCTGGGCTCCTCAGCGATCGCCCGCACGGTGATTGGCACGACCTTTGTGTGGGAAGACTTCCTCGCCTACACAATCGGCTGCATTATCTTGCTGGGCCTAGAGAAGTCGTTCGGTCTGTATCAACGGCAATAATGGCAGGCGCTTAGGTTCAGCACATCTACTGATAGCGACTGTGATGGTGCGAAGGGCACCCTAAGACCAACAAGACCTGTTTAGTTCCTTTCGGTCACCTTCACTATGCCGGCTCCAGCTCACCCTCAAGAAAGTTCCCGACTCGATATCCTGCGGCAATACAAAATCATCGACACCAACCCTGAGCAAGACTACGACGATATCACCGCGTTGGCCTCATATATCTGCGACGCTCCCATCGCCCTGATCAGTTTGGTTGAGCTCAACCGGCAGTGGTTCAAATCTAAAGTTGGTCTCAATTGCAGCGAAACGAGCCGCGACGTATCGTTCTGTAGTCACGCTATCCTAACCCCAGAGCTGATGGTGGTGGAAAATGCCCTAGCGGATGAGCGCTTTGCCAACAATCCACTGGTGACCGGATTTCCAGGTATTCGCTTCTACGCCGGGATGCCGCTTGTTAGCCCCAATGGTCACGCCGTGGGCACCCTCTGCGTCATCGATCATCAGCCCCGTTCCCTCTCACCTGCTCAGGCTCAAGCGCTAGAAACGCTTGCCCATCAAGTTGTTGCCCAGATGGAGTTACGGCTGGCTCTGGGCAAGCTTTCCGCTCAGGCTCAAGCGCTGGCTACCGCCAATCAAGCGCTTCACCAGACCAATTTTGATTTGGACGCGCGGGTTAAAGCGCGAACTAGCGAGCTGCTAGCGGCCAACCGTCGCTATGAGAGCCTCAACGCTGAGCTAACCCGCTCAAACCAGGAGCTAGCGCATCTGGCCTATGTCATCTCTCATGACCTGCAGGAGCCCCTGCGGAAGGTCCGCAACTACTCCGATCTGCTGAAAAAGCGCTACAGCAATCAGCTGGACGAGCGGGCTGATAAGTACATGGGTCATATGGCGAGCAGCATTACCCGCATGACCCAACTGCTGAAAGATTTACTGGCTTACTCTCGGATCAGCAGAGGAGAATGTCGCTACCGGCCTGTCGCCCTTTCTCCCTTGTTGCAAAAGGTCATTGGTGAGCTACAGACCAAAATCGAGCAGACCCAGGCGACAATTCGGTTCCCGAGTGAGTTGCCAATTGTTGAGGGCAACGAGGCTAAACTGCACCAGCTCCTGCATAATCTGATCGATAACAGCCTCAAGTTTCGCTCGGATGCGCCGCCGCAAATTGATGTGCAGGCGATCGCGGTGGGGCAGTTTTGGCAAATTTCGATCGCGGATAATGGTATCGGTATTGCCCCGGAGTTTCTTGAGCGAATCTTCGCGGTGTTTCAGCGGCTACATGTGCGCGAGGCCTACGAAGGCACCGGTATTGGGCTGGCCCTATGCAAGCGTATTGTGGAGCGACATGGCGGGCAGATTTGGGTGGAGTCTACCCCAGGGAAAGGGGCCACCTTCCATGTGACACTGCCGCAGAAAGCGCAGCTCTGACGCTGGCCTAGGTACGAATCTGCTCAATCAGCTCATAGAACGGCTGCCAGTTATCCTCAGCGACGATGGGCTCCCACACCGCCTCAATCTCGGGCCGTACGGGTACCACCTTTGGGTTACGGGCTAGCCGCTGGGCGATCGCGTTCAAATCTCCTGCGGTCAGGGCTTGGGCGTACAGATCTCCCCAAGCCTCGACGCCATCTCCCTCCGGCAGTGACAGGCTAGCGGCGATCGTCTTACCGCTAGTCCATTCAGGGGATAGGTGCTGCCCCAAACGAGCAAAAAAGCCGGAGTAGTCGACCTGAGTTTCCTGCAGCATTGCCGCTGTGGCGCTTACCAAAGTCTCGCCATCTTCCAAGGCCTCGCTCAACCCCAGTCGAGTCAGCATGCGCTCGGTGTAGGCCTGTCTGTAGTGGGTCTCGAATGTCTCTAGGCTATCGACCATAGCCCCGGCGGGAACCACCTTCTTTAGCACGAGCTGCAGCATATGCAGGTTCCAGCGGCAGGCCAAGGGCTGGTTCTCGTAGCGGTAGCGGCCCCCGTAGTCGAAGTAGGCGGCGGTGAACTTGGGGTCGTAGGTGGGCAAAAAGGCGTAGGGACCGTAGTCAAAGCTTTCCCCCGTGATGGACATGTTGTCGGTGTTGATCACCGCGTGGCAAAAGCCCGCCGCCATCCAGCCCGCCGCCATCTCGGCGGTGCGCTGCACCAGCTCGTCGTAAAAGCGGTTATAGCCGTCTGCTTCCTCTCTGAGGTGGGGGTAGTAGACGGCGATCACATGGTCCAGCAGCAGCTGAATCAGATCGGGGCGACCCAGGTAATGCAGCCGATCAAAGGTGCCGAAGCGGATGTGGCTGCGGTTTACCCGCACCATTACCGAGGAGCGCGTCGGCGACGGTTCATCGCCGCGCCAAAGCTGCTCGCCGGTTTCAATTAGGCTGAGGATGCGGCAGGTAGTTACTCCTTGGCGATGTAGCGCCTCCGAGGCGATTACCTCCCGCACCCCGCCCTTAAGGGTGAGCCGCCCATCGCCGCCCCGGGAGTAGGGGGTGGTGCCCGATCCCTTGGTGCCAAAGTCGTATAGGGCTCCGTCGGTGCCCCGCACCTGGCCGTACAAAAAGCCCCGCCCGTCCCCTAGGTAGGGGTTGTACTCCCCAAACTGGTGGCCGTGGTAGCGCAGGGCAAGCAGGGGCGATCGGCCTCGGAACTGCCCGAACGCTTCAATGAAGTTGGCGTCGCTGACCTGGTTAGGGCTAAGCTCCAACAGCGGCAGCAGCTCATCATTGCGGAACCGCAGCCGGTGCTCAGGAAATTCAGCGGCGGCGACCCGGTCAAAGTAGTCGTTCCCCAGGGATTCCAGGGCGGGTTCGTAGGGCAGATCGAGGATGGGATTATTCACACGAGGGCTGCTGTAGCGTTACTTACAACTGTACCGGGTTATGAATTCGTGGCATTGGATGAAGTCCGAAAGCAAACGTGGGACATGGCATTGCCACGTCCCTACAAAAGGTATACCCCCAATTAGCAACGCCTAATTCACGAGGTGGCAGAGGCCAGCTCGGCCCCAGCGGCCTGCAAGTGGGTGGCGATCGCCCCCAGGAATTCCTGCTCTAGATAGGGCTTGGTGAAGTAATCTGTCGCGCCCAGCTGCTTGGCGAGCCAGCGGTGCTTGTCATTGCTGCGGGAGGTGAGCATTACCGTGGGAATGTGGGCGATGGCGGGGGCCTGGCGGCGGTGGGTCAAAAACTCGAAGCCGTTCATATTGGGCATCTCCACGTCGCAGACGATCAGCTGCACGTCGGGGTTCTGCTCTAGCTGCTCGATGCCCTCTTGGCCATCCCGCGCTTGCAGCACTCGGTAGCCGGCCCGCTCTAGGGACAGCGCCAGGGTGCGGCGCGAGGTAACCGCATCGTCGATCACCAGCAGAGTGACCGCCTCGGTAATTTGGACGACGTCCTGCTGGCTGTCGGCGCGGAGGGTGCGCTCTAGGGCCTCGGTGATGGAGCGCACCCCAGCCTCCTGGTGGCGCGCCAAAATTGTATCCAAGAACACGAGGCCGTCCATGACGGGCACTAGGCTACCATCGCCCAACACCGTACAGCCGTAAGCGTAGCTGGGGGGCGCGATCGCCTTGCCAAAGGGCTTCACCACCAGCTCCTGCTCGGTTACCAGCCGGTCCACCTGCAGGACAACGGTCTCCTTATCCCGCTCCAAAATCAGCATGGGGGAATCCCAGTCTGCCGGGGAAGGGACTGCTGACAGGACGCGGCTAGGGGGCGTCTCCGGCAGGAGGCAGTTATAGGTAAGCAGGCTATCCATATCGTAGATGGGCAGCGTTTTGCCCTGCCAATGCAGGAAGCGCTGGTCTCCAGAGGTAGAAGTTTGTCCCGGCTTTGGAATGATAATTTCGGTAATGCCGCTGCTGCGAAAGGCCAGCGGGCTAGAGCCCACAAAGCAAATCAGCAGGTCCAGCATGGTGAGGGTGAGGGGCAGCAGTAGGGTAAATGTCGTTCCCTCACCGGGGGTAGAGGTCACGGTAACGCGGCCGTTTAG
>JBCCAG010000215.1:0-6042 GCA_039814955.1 Cyanobacteria bacterium P01_A01_bin.135 | reverse complement strand
TGCGCGGAACTCCTGGCGGGTGAGGGAATTGCGCTATTGGACCTGCTGAACCAGGGCGGTGAGGAAATCAACCAGACCGCGATCGCTCAGCCGCTGCTGTTTGCCGTGGAGTATGCCCTGGCGCAGCTCTGGCAGTCCTGGGGCGTTCGCCCGGAGGCGCTGATTGGCCATAGCCTGGGGGAGTATGTAGCCGCCTGCCTAGCCGGGGTGTTCAGCCTAGAAGACGGGCTGCGGCTGGTGGCGCTGCGGGGGCGGCTGATGCAGCAATGTCCGGCGGGGGCGATGCTGTCGGTGGGGCTATCAGAGGGGCAGCTTGCGCCGCTGCTGCCAGAAGGTGTGGTGATCGCAGCGGTGAACGGTCCGGCGCTCTGTGCGGTTTCAGGGACGGAAGCGGCGATCGCGGCCCTAGCTGCTGACCTAGAAGCAAAAGACATCCCCCACCAGCGCCTCCAGACCTCCCACGGCTTCCACTCGCCGCTGATGGAGCCGATGCTAGAACCCTTCCGCGTAGCCCTGCAGCAAGTGCCCCTGCAGCCACCCCAGATTCCCATGGTTTCCAACGTCACTGGCACATGGCTAACGGCGGAAGCGGCCACCGACCCAGACTACTGGGTGCGGCAGGCTCGCCAGCCGGTGCGGTTCATGGCGGGGCTGGAGACGCTGAGCAGCCTATCGCCGGTGCTGCTAGAGGTGGGGCCGGGCACCGTTTTGGCCCGGCTGGCGACGCAAACCTTGAAAGACGCAAAGGCGATCGCTTCCTTACCCCACCCCAAGTCGGCAACGCCGGAGTGGACCCATCTGCTAGAGGCGGTAGGGCAGCTTTGGCAGCGAGGCGTCCCCCTCGACTGGCAGCAGCTCCACCTCACGCCGCGCCGCCGCGTGCCTTTGCCCACCTACCCCTTTGAGCGGCAGCGCTACTGGGTGGAACCGGATGAGGGGCTGGCTAGCGGTATTCAGATAGAGACAAAGCCAGCTCTAGCCTCGGATTTAGCCAACTGGTTCTATCAGCCCACCTGGCAGCGCAGCCTGCCCTCTACCGCGTCGGTGCTGACCGAGCCAAACTGCTGGCTGGTGCTGACGGAGGGTGGTCTAGGAGCGCAGCTTGCCCAGCGGCTGGAGCAGGCGGGGCAGGACGTGATTCGGGTGGCGCGGGGAGAGGCGTTTGCCCAGACGGGCTACCGCCAGTTTGCCCTCAATCCGCAGCGGCTAGAAGACTACGCCGCGCTGATGAAAGATTTGCGGCTGCGGGAGCTGGTACCGACGCAGGTGGTTTCTCTGTGGGGCTTACAGGCAGATGATTTAGCAGCCTACCGGCAGGCCACCGAGGTGCAATATTTGGTGAACGCCATCACGGCTCAGCCCGACCAGGACTGCCAAATCAGCCTAGTGACGACGGGGCTTTACGACGTGGTAGGCGAAGCGGTCCAGCAGCCGATGCGGGGGGCGATTGCTGGTCTGTCGCTCGTGATCGGGCAGGAGTATCCCAGTCTGGGCTGTCGCCTGATTGAGCTGGAGGACACCGAGGCCGTTGAACCGCTGTGGCGGACATTGATCGCCCCGCCCACAGCAATAGTGATCGCCTGCCGGAGGAGTCACCTCTGGCAGCAGACCTATCAGCCGCTGCCGCTGCCGGAGGCTGCCGCTACGCGCCTGCAGCGGGGCGGCACCTACCTCATCGCTGGGAACCTCTCTCAAGGGATGGGGCACATCTGGGCGGAGCATCTGGCAGCGCAGTGGCAGGCCAAGCTAGTGCTCCTGGGCGATCGTAGCACACCGACGCTACCGAAAGAGGCCGAAGGTATCGCCCTAAGCTTAGACCTGACCGACCCGGCACAGCTCAGCGCCGCCCTCCAGCAGGCCGAAGCCGAGCTGGGGCCAATTCGCGGCCTATTCTACTCCGCCCCCACCACCAACGATCAGTCGGCGGCTCCCCTGGCCCTAATGCAGCCCTCCCACTGGGACTACAACCTGCGCCACAAGCTGCAGGGGCTGCTGAGCTTGCAGGTCGCCCTGGCGGAAAAGCCGCTGGACTTTTGCCTGGTGCAGTCTTCGCTGTCTGCCGTCATTGGCGGCGTCGGGCTAGGGGCCTATGCCGCCGCCAACAGCGCTATGGACGCCATTATCCAGCAACAGAACCAGCAGTCGGGGACCCCCTGGTTCAGCGTTAACTGGGACGCTTGCCTAACTGAGGAAGTGCAGGCCGGATTTGGAAGCGCTAACGCCGCCTTCGCCCTGACGTCGGAAGAGGTGTGGGCAGCGACGGAGCGCATCCTTGAAGCGGCCCCGCCGGGACAGATCGTCGTATCCAAAGGTGGCCTAACGACCCGCATCCGCCAGTGGGTCCAGGCCGCACCCCGGCCCCAGGCGGACGAGCCAACGGCGACCCACGCCCGTCCGCAAATCGCTACTCCCTACGCCCCGCCCCGCAGCGACATCGAGCAGACCGTCGCCGCCATCTGGCAGGACCTGCTGGGGGTGGAACAGGTGGGCATCCACGACAGCTTTTTTGACCTGGGGGGCCATTCGCTGCTGGCGATTCAGGTGGTCTCCCGGCTGCGGGAGGCCTTTCCGGTAGCCATCGAGATGCGCAGCCTTTTGTTTGAAGCACCCACGGTGGCGGGCATTGCGGCGGCGATCGCCCCCCACCTGCCGGATGAGGAAGAGATGGACGAAATGGCCGCCCTGCTGGCGGAGGTCCAGGGCCTCTCCTCTGAGGAGGTGCAGCAGCAGCTAGCCCAGTCGCAAGGGGGTGCCCAATGAGCAGCAACCTATTTAACCAGCTCACCTCCCTTTCCCCGGGGCAGCGGGCCTTATTTGAGCAAAAGCTGGCGCAGCGGGGACTGAAGGTGCCCACGACCCAAATTCCCAAGCGCCAGGTGGCCCAGCCGCCCCTCTCCTTTGCCCAGCAGCGGCTGTGGTTCATTCAGCAGCTCGACCCAGATAGCGTCGCCTACAACGTCGCCAGCGTTCTGCGGCTGACGGGGGCGCTGGATGTGCCGGTGCTGGAGCTCACCCTCAGCGCCCTGGTGGAGCGCCACGAAACCCTGCGAACTAGCTTCGAGCGTGTGGATGGGGAGCCGGTGCAGGTGGTGCATCCTGCTGAGCCGGTGGCGCTGCCGGTGGTGGATTTGAAGCAAATCGCCCAGACCCCGGAAGACTGGATTGCCGCCCTCACCCAGCAGCCCTTCGACCTCACTCAGCCGCTGCTGCGGCTGGCGCTGCTGCGGCTAGACGAGCAGACCCACCTGCTGGCGATCGCCACCCACCACATCATCTCCGATCGTTGGTCGGTGATGGTGTTCCTGCGGGAGATGACGGTGCTGTACAACGCCTTTTTGCGCGGAGAGCGATCGCCCCTGCCGCCTCTACCCATCCAGTACGGGGACTATGCGGCCTGGCAGCGGCAGCAAGGGACGCACCTGCAAAAGCAAATCGCCTACTGGAAAGACAAGCTGGGGGGCGAGCTGCCGGTGCTGGAGCTGCCCTATGACCGCCCTCAATCGGCCTCCCCAACCTACAAAGGGGCGCAGTATCCCATTGCTCTGTCTCCCAAGCTATCTGCTGCCCTCAAAGACCTCAGCGCCCGCTCCAGCGTCACCCTGTTTACCCTGCTGTTGACGGCCTTTAAGGTGCTGCTGCACCGCTACAGCGACCAAGACGACATCCTCGTGGGTAGCGACGTCGCCAACCGCGATCGCGTGGAGACTGAAGGGCTGATCGGCCTGCTGGTAAATACCCTGGTGCTGCGCAGCGACCTCTCTGGAAATCCGCGCTTTGGCGACCTGCTGGCCCAGGTGCGGGAGACCGTGCTGGGGGCGCTGGCCCACCAAGACGTCCCCTTTGAGAAGCTGGTGGAGGTGCTCAACCCCGAGCGGCACTTGAGCCAGATGATGCCCCTATTTCAGGCGAAGCTGGATTTGCAGCAGGTGCGGGTGCAGCCGCTGGCGCTGTCAGGCATCACCCTAGAGCGCCACCCGCTGCCGGAGGCGAGCGCTAAGTACGAGCTGCGCTTTAACTTGCAGGATACGGCGCAGGGCATTTCGGGGCAGGTGGAGTACAGCACCGACCTGTTCGATGAGGGCACCATCGCCCGCATGGTGGGGCATTTCCAAACCCTGCTAGCGGGTATTGTCGCTGACCCCACCCTGCCACTGTCCGAGCTGCCCTTACTGAGCCAGGCTGAACAGCAGCAGCTCAGCGCCTGGAACCAAACCCAGCAGGACTTCCCCAGTGGCTGTATCCATCACCTGTTTGAAGCCCAGGCGAAGCGCACCCCCAAAGCTACGGCCCTGATTTGGAACGGCGATCGCTTCTCCTACGGTGAGCTGAATAGGCGGGCGGAAGGGCTGGCCCATCGTCTGGTAGATCTGGGCGTGGGACTGGAGGTGCCGGTGGGCGTCTGCATGGCCCGCTCTGCCGATATGGTGGTGGGGCTGCTGGCCATCCTTAAGGCGGGCGGGGCCTATGTGCCCTTGGACCCAGCCTATCCGGCGGAGCGGCTGGCGTTGATTGTGGCGGATGCTCGCATTTCCGTGCTGCTGTGCGATGGGGATTTGCCGTTTGATGGCGATGGAATTACGGCGATCGATCCGGCGGCGATTGGGGGCGATCGCATTTCGGCGATTAATCCTTCCGGCGTTGTACGGGCGACCGGCCGGTTGCCCCTACCGTTATCGGATGGGGATCATCCCACGATCGCCCCCCATAATCTGGCCTACATCATCTACACCTCCGGCTCCACCGGCACCCCCAAAGGCGTCGCCATCGAGCACTGCAGCACCGTTGCCATGCTGCATTGGGCCAAAACGCGCTTCAGCCCTGCCGAGCTGTCCGGCGTCCTGGCCGCCACCTCCATCTGCTTCGACCTGTCCGTATTTGAAATCTTCGCCCCCCTGAGCTGGGGCGGCTGCGTGGTGCTGGCGGAAAGCGCCCTGGTCCTCCCCAAGCTCCCCGCCGCCGAGGCCGTCACCCTTCTCAACACTGTCCCCAGCGCTCTGGCGGAGCTGCTCAACATCAACGGCCTGCCCCCGTCAGTGCAAACCGTGAATATAGCCGGGGAAGCCCTGCCCCCCGCCCTCGTCCACCGGCTGCGGCAGCTTTCCCACATTCAGCGGGTCTACAACCTCTACGGCCCCTCTGAAGACACCACCTACTCTACCTGGGCCGACGTCTCGCAGCTGGATAGCTCAGTGTCCCGCTCTCCCATCGGGCGACCCATTGCCAACACCCAGGCTTACGTATGCGATCGCGCGGGTAGGCCGGTTCCGATTGGCGTGGCGGGGGAGCTTTACCTGGGCGGCGCAGGGGTGGCGCGGGGGTATTTGGGCCGACCTGGCCTGACGGCGGAACGATTTTTGCCGAATGCGTTTAATGCTGGGGCGCACGGCAATACGTCCAATTCAATATCCCGGTTGGATGGCCGGAAGGGCATACAGCCGTATGCCCCTACAAATGTAAACGGCGTTTTATACAAAACCGGCGATCGCGTCCGGTATCGCGCCGACGGCGCCCTAGAATTTTTGGGTCGACTAGACCACCAGGTCAAAATTCGCGGCTTCCGGATTGAAACGGGGGAAATTGAGGCGGCGCTAGCCCAATGCCCCGGCGTCAAAGAAGCGGTCGTGGTGGCTGAATCACGAGAAGGCAGCGCGCGGCTGGTGGCCTACGTTGTCCTGCAGGGCGTCACCCCGGCGGACCTGAAAGCCTATCTGGCCCAGCGCCTCCCCGGCTACATGCTCCCTGGCCAAATTGTCGAGCTTGAAGCCCTGCCCCGACTGCCCAACGGCAAGGTAAATCGTCGGGCGCTGCCGGAGCCGCAGATTGAGCGGGATGCGATCGCCTTTGTCGCCCCCGGAACGCTCACCGAAGCGGCGATCGCGGACGTATGGCGGCAGGCGCTAACGCTGGAAGCCGTCAGCATCCACGACAATTTCTTTGACCTCGGGGGCCACTCCCTACTGGGGATGCGCGTCATCGCTCAGCTCGAACAGGCCCTGGGGCGGGAGGTGCCCCTAAAGGCGCTGTTCCAGACGCCCACCATCG
>JBCCAG010000015.1:0-15768 GCA_039814955.1 Cyanobacteria bacterium P01_A01_bin.135 | reverse complement strand
TCCCCCTCGCAAAGCCCTGACGGTGCTAGACATCAACTTTGACGACCCCGAGCTCACCACCTACACCACCTACGACATAGAGACCCTGGCCCTGATTGAGCTGGAGGAGCTGCCCCGGTTCATTGATGGCCACAACGGCCGGGTATTGCGGCGGGATGTGGAGCCAGAGGAAGTTGCCCAGCGATCGCCCTGCGACCCCTCAGGCCGCTGTCGTGCCTGAGCTGGCTCCCCCAACGGAGCTTTCCCAGCGCCCTCCTATCTTGCGCCGCCATCGCCGATGGGGCTGGGTAGAGCCGCTGCTGTATTATCTGGCCATGGCGACGGCGATCGCCTTGCTGTTGGTATTGGGGGCGATTGCGGTGGAGCTGGTGATGGCTGCCCTACCGGCCATTCGCGCCTTTGGCCTGGGCTTTTTGGCCACCACCCAATGGAACCCAGTGGTCCAGGTCTACGGCATTGCCCCGCAGATCTACGGCACCCTGGTAACCGCTCTGGCGGCCGTGGCCCTGGTAGTGCCCCTGGGGCTAGGCATCGCTATTTTGCTGGTGGAAGATATTCTGCCCGCCGCGGTGCGCGTCCCCCTGTCCTTTTTGGTGGAGCTACTGGCGGCCATCCCCAGCGTAGTGTACGGCCTGTGGGGCATCTTTGTGCTGATTCCCGCCTTGATGCCGCTGTTCTCGGCCCTACACCAAACCCTGGGATGGATGCCGATTTTTAGCACCCCCCCCTCCCACCGGGCCCTGTTGCCCGCCGTGCTGGTGCTGGTGCTGATGGTGCTTCCCATTGTGGTAGCCCTCACCCGGGATGCCCTGCTGGCCTTGCCGGGTGAGCTGCGGCAGGGGGCGGCGGCGGTGGGGGCCACCCGCTGGGAGGTGATTACTCAGGTGCTGCTGCCCGCCAGCTTTTCAGGAATTGTGGGGGCGACGGTGCTGGCCCTGGGCCGGGCCATGGGGGAGACCATGGCGGCGGTGATGCTAATCGGCAACGCCAACCAAATCGACCTCTCGTGGCTAGCTCCCGGCTCCACCCTGGCGGCGCTGGTGGCCAACCAGTTTGCCGAAGCGCGGGACCTGCAGGTAGCGGCGCTGATGTACGCGGCCCTGGTGCTGATGGGGCTGACGCTAGTGATCAACGTGAGCGCGATCGCCCTGCTGAATGCGGTGTCGCCACTATCTGGGAAGGTGCCGGGCTTTAGGGGAGCGATCGCGGTGCGGCCAATAGGAAGCCACCCCGTGGTGGTATTAACGCCGCCATCTGCTAAACCCAAGCTCAACACGCCCCACGCCTGGAAACCCCAGCGCTTTAGCCGCTCAGCCACCGCCTGGCTGCTGACGGCGGGCTGTGGTGTGGCCCTGGCGATCGCCCTGTTGGCCATCGGGTCAATCGTCAGCAGTTTGCTTACCCAAGGCAGCGTCCGGCTGGATGGGGCAGCGCTGACCCAATTGCCACCACCACCCTTGGCGTCCTTGGGTGGGTTCCGCAATGCGATGACGGGCACGGTGGTGATGGTGGGCCTTGCCACGGGGATTAGCGCCGCGTTGGGGATTGGAGCAGCGATCTACCTGGTGGAATTTGGCCGGGATGGCCGTCTGGCCCGCTGGGTTCGGTTAGGTAACGGCGTGTTGAGCGGGGTGCCGTCGATTCTCTGCGGCCTATTTGCCTATGGCTTAGTGGTGCTGGCGACAGGGACCTTTTCAGCGGTGGCGGGTGGCGTGGCCCTAGCAGTGGTGATGCTGCCGATTACCGTCCGCGCGGCTGAGGAGGGGCTGCGCTCAGTGAGTCTGGAACTGCGGCAGGGGGCGCTCGCCCTGGGGGCAACGACGGGCCAGACGATTTTTGCTATTGTGCTGCCCGCTGCGGCCCCTAGCATTACGACGGGGGTGATTTTGGCCGTGGCCCGCGCTATGGGGGAAACGGCTCCGCTGCTGTTTACGGCCCTGTTTAGCCAGTATGGACTGAACGGGCTGTGGAATCCGACGGCTTCGCTGTCGGTGCTGATTTACAATTTTGCCCTGTCGCCCTATCCGAACTACCAGGCTTTGGCTTGGACGGCGGCGCTGCTGTTGGTGGGGGTGAGTGTGGGGGTGAGTGTGGCGGCGCGATCGCTGCTGCGGTTAAAGCGGTGATATGGACTTGTCCCAGATCAGTGGAGATGATTGCGCTGTCGATGGTGAAGGATGCCCCAATGATTTATGGGGCGGTGGCGATGGGGAGCTTTTGGGTGTTTGGCCAGCTGAACTGGGAGGCGAAGCGGATTAGCCAGGATATTGGCGGGTACGTGGTGCCGGATGATGTGGAGCTGCTGGTGAGGCTGCTGGTGGGGATTTTGGGGATGTGACGCTGACCCCACTCATGGAAAAGCTAGCTAGCGTGCGGGTAGTCGCTCAATTCCCGCTGAGCAGCAGACATGGCTTTATCCTCAACCCAGTCGTTGAGCGTTTTGTTAGCCCTCTGAGCCGCCAAATAGAACATGCGGTGCTTGTCGGGAGAAGTGCGCATCAGGAACCGACCAGAGAAGGGCTCATCGGGAGACTGACCAAGCTCTTCGCAGAAGGCGATGTAGTCGTCAATGGCTCTGCGAAAATCCTGCACGGCTTCGCTGAGGGTATTTCCCTCGAAGGTAATCGTGTCCTTGATATCAAGAACCTGACCACGCAAAACACCTGCATCGGTATCAGCTTTTACTTCTGCAGTGTAGTTTTTATACGTCAGCTTGTCGTTTATCGTCGATAAGATCATTTTTGACAAAATTAGCTTTGCTCTAGCCGTAAAGACATCGCCTCAGAAATTTGAAAATCTCAAAAGTTGACGAGAGCCTGACGTAGCACAATCTTAAACCAAGAAGAGCTTAAAAGTGGCGTTCTTTGTTATCTTTCGTTAGTTTCGCCAGGCAGCTCAAACTGACAGTAAGTAGGGCTGTCAGCCGTACCAAACATTATGCAGATAGCGTACTTGAACCCTGCAGCTCCTTTACAACGCAGGGTATACAGCTCCAGACATAACTACACTTCCATCCAATGAGAAATCCATCCGCAAATTTCTTTGCTGAAAAACTGCGTTTTTCTGAAAATTTTAAGGCAGCAACAGGTGACGAGCGAAGAGGTTTAGCCCCTGCAGGTTTCGAATAAGCCTGCAGGGGCTAGTTCGTTCATGATAGCTCCAGATATGTCTTCTGTGCTACAGAAACAAGTGCGGCTTCCTGCACTGTCCTTCGAGTATTGCTCTTCCGCAGGATCTTTGCTAGAGACACAATCCTTCAGAGGTTACAAGCCTAGCTCGCTGGAAATGATTGTATCCTGCTTCTGAAGAAAGCCGTCGGTGTCTACATTTACCAAGCGAGCGATCGCCTCACCATTTACCAGAATATGCGTACTGCTACCGAAGGATTGAATCTCTAGGTCTTCTAGGCGCAAGCCGTCCTGCAACACAATTTTGTCATCGTCAAGATCAAAGTCGGTGATTGTGTCCATACCCGTGTTGGGTGTGAAGACAAAGCGATCGCGCCCAACACTGCCAGTAAGTGTGTCGTCGCCCTCACCACCAAAGAGAATGTCGTCACCCCCACCGCCGCGCAAGGTGTCGTCACCTGACTTGCCCCAAAGTAAATCATCTCCCCCTTGCCCGTTGATAACGTCATCTGAGTTGTCGAAGCCCATAACAACGTTGTTGTTATCGTTGAGGAATGTGACTGTGTCCTGATTGAAGATCCGGTTGCGGCCAGGAGCGGCGAAAAAACTCTCGTTGGTGAAGATAATGCTTTCTAGCTCCTCACGAGAAAGCTCTTCCTCTGGTTCGATGTAACTAGCGTTGAAGATATCGACGGTATCAAAACTGTCAGAATTACCCTCAAAGACGATGTTTCCAACCGGTGAGTTATTGTGTGTGACGTCACCGGGAAGGGTATCAAATTCTTCAAGCTTGATTTCTTCAAGGGTGATTTCGATATCGGGGAAGCCGACAAATGTAAGAACTAAGTTACCATCGACCTCTTGCATAAGCAGCGTCTCGGGAGATAGCGCTGGGTCGTCAATAACTAGAGTGTCAATGTCGTCAAGTTCAATACCGTTTGCTTCCGGATCAGTACCTGTCCCAACCCCTGTGAAGTCGGTGATGGTCAGACTTCCAGTATTGTGGTCGATTACGGGCAGCGCGACGTTGGGGTCGTCGGCACTGATTGACGGCGGCTCTGCCGATGGTGAGTCTTGGTTGGGCTGCTGCTCACTAGGCTCATCGGCACCTCCGGGCTCTTGTGAACCGCCATCAGGGTTACTTGTGTCCTGTCCACTATTTGGTGGATTATCAAGGCTGCCTGATGGCGGTTCTGAGATTTCACCGTCTGGTTCACCTGGAGCAGAGGGTGGCTCCTCAGATTCATCAGAACTGCCAGGATTCTGGGACCCTACGCCGGGGTTATCTGTACCGTGCTCGCTATCTCCATCTAGAGCGCCATCGGTGGTGTCGCCTGATGGTAGATCTGGAGTTTCGCCGTCTGATTCATTTGGCGCAGGGGACGGCTCTTCAAATCCAGGAGAATCAAGATTCGTTGGAGGGGTAGGTTGATTCCCACCAGAACTATCGGGCTCTTGGATGTCTCCAGGAGCATCGCCAGTAGTATCAGGGTCTGAATCCACACTATTTCCCGGGGGGGCATCAGTGCTACCGGTTTGAGGCGGCTCTGCATCAGCATCTTGACCGCCGTCTGTGCCGTTTGGCTTATCGGGGCGATCGCCGCCACTGCCGCCTTCGGCGGTGTCGTCAGGAAGTCTGTCGGATTGGTCATCGCCAGGACTGTGATCGCTATCCGTACCACCTCCAATGTCGTCACTACTAGTACCATCGTCACCGGCGCCGCCATCTATCTCCCCATCGTCACCGGGAGTTTCGATAGGCGGTCCACTCCCCTCGCCACGCCTGCCATCGGGTGGGTTATCCCCAGTGACGCGATCGCTACCAGAATTGTGATCGTCTGTACCATCACTAGTATCGTCGCCATCGACGCCACCGGGGGAGTCACCAGATGGATCACCACCAGAATTACGATTGCCACCAGTACCGCCACCGCCATCAGACGGATCGCTGCCATCGCCGTGATCGCCGGGAGAGTCGCTGGAGTCTTCGTTGTCGGAGTTGTCGTCTGATACCTCACTATTTCTACCCTCGTCACCGCTTTTTGCTGGTGCTGTAGGGAATTCTGGTATGCCAAAAGATAAGTCAGTCTCAGTGCTAGGGGCGTCATCAATAGCAAGCGTTGTTTCCGTCTGCGCGTCATCCAAAGCAGTTTGGACATCGTAAGAGGGGCTCAACGTGAGAGAGGATACCTGAGTTTTCGCCGATACCCGAGACGAAAGCGGACGCTGATTCTCGGGTGCCGGCACGGGTACGGGTTCTGTAGATGGCAGTAAACTGCTGGCACCGTCAGGCAATGCTGTAGCCGGAGGTACAATGAGCTCCTGTAGCGCTATTGGCAGCGACTCTGGCATCTTGATGTGCTGTAGGATCTTGGCAACCTGCTTGCCTAGCCCATCTTCTAAAGTAATCGAGCCTTCTTTAGAGCTATCTGATGTGTCGGCTTCGTTTTCTAGAGAATCTCGCTGATGTAAGATGTGCTCGAGCCACATGACAACGATTACTGCAGGCAGAATATGCCACAGAGCCTCTAGCAAATCACCCTCGAGCTTTTTACGTTCTTCCAACAAAATATCAGTCGGCCGATCGCTATTTCGAGTTACTTTAGCGCCAGCTTTGGAATCATTGTCACTTATTGCTGAATTCGCTGTGGCTAGTCTCTCTGGTGTTGAAGAAGTAGGGCGCTCTGCGGCGCCCCGATTTAGAGACTTTTCTAAGAAATTAACGGCTTGAACATACTCAGTGAACTCATCGAGCAGAAGTATATCAATTGTAGGCAGCTCATCTAGGAGTAGCGTTTCTAGCTTATCGAGATATGCCCATCGGAATGAAGTAACGATTGGAAGCCCTTGGTCTATAGCGCACTGCAGCTCGTGAGTTATAAGTTTTGTGGCGGTATCACCCTTTGAGTATTTGAAGACGTTGAATGTGCTCTTAACCCAAGTCGCAAACTGCTCTGCAGCTGCTGGTGATGAGCTAGTGACTTTCTTTATAACGGCGTTGACTGTCCTATCCAAGACAACCCCGTCAACGGCAGCAGAGCCTGCGAGCGTATTGAGGAGATTTCGCGAGCTTGCTTTATCATTGTGTGCAATCTCGCCGTGGCAATATTCTTGACCTACATAGGACAAAAGAACATCATATGCAAAGATTACTGAAGTGCGACCACTCACAATCTGCACCTACATAAAGGGGGGTAGATTTCGATGCCCAAAGAATAAGGTTCGCCCTTAGCCGTGGTAGAGGGACTTGTGCCAGTTCAAAAAAAGTACACTGTGTAGCTCATCAATGCCTTTGCTTGCCTGGGGTCAAATTCTTTTCGTGGCTATGACTGTCAGCCGGTACCATCTCAGCTTCAGGAGGAATATTTTTCAAGGCTGACTCAATTTCCATCACAATTCTGCCGAATGACTCGTAGTCGCTGTAGTCAACAAACTCGCGCATTGCATCCATACCTGCGAGGAGTTTCTCAAAGGCACAGCGTAAAGCGATGATACTGTCGACGTCGTCGTAATGAATATAGGGGCGTATCTTACCTAAAAGATCATCTAGATCGCTTGGCCTTTCTAAGAAGTAGCGAACGGAAGGTGCCTTGCTAGGTAAAGCTTGTTCTATCCAACAATTTACTGTTGTACTATCGCGGTCAGCGGCCTTCTGAATAAGATGTCTCGTCTCAGGTGAGGTACGAAATGGATATGCGACTTCGTAGTTCGTTCTTGGCTCTATGGGGCAAGCTGGATCCTGCTCAACGTCAGAACAGAATTCTAAGTAATCATCTATAGCTTTGTGAAACTCATTTCTCACGAAGCTGATATGACGGGCCTGAAAGGCGATCGCGTCCTCTATATCAATCACTTGACCGATCAAAATAAGTTGGCCGTGCTGATTGCACCCTAACCTAACATCCGCTCGATACCCTTTATATTTCAGTAGCATGTAGTCACCTTTTCAGCTTGAATCCAAAGAAAATAAGAAAATCCTGTATCAGTTCAATATTGTATTTGCTTATAAACTGTCCATCTGCGCGATGCCCTAGGGATAGACGACGTTTAGAGCTATTTCTAAACATAATCGTCAGCCGAGCACCGCCATCTCGGACAATTATTTTCTCGTCTTCTATAGCTTTAGGTAACCGGTTTTGAAGAAAATCAAGTGTCTTTGACCAAGAAATCTCTCTCGGTGGTGGGTCAGTGAGAAGTCGATCCAGTAGATGCTTGTCTTCATCGCTCAAATTTTGGTAGATGGCTTCGGGATTCATAGTTCCGGTAGGCAAGCTAGCTGATGGCGATGACCAAGACAACGCTTACTGAAACTCAGATTTACTCCTTAAGTAGATAAAGCTAATCGAATTTGCGTATTCGAGGTGTTAGTTTATACCACTTATCGAGTCTGAATCCTAGTGTTTGCGTGACTGGTCTGCGAATTCTCAGCGGATCATACCTCAGAAAATCTCTGCGAAAGCAGAAATGATTCTGAAGCCTTGATGTATTACAAGCCATACGCGGAAAGCGCATTAGGACTGTTAGTCCGTTGAGATCAGCCAAAGCTGCTTGACAATCTTTCTTGAAGATATCAGAAGGCGATATCAATCGTCAAGTATTTGTTTTTTTGATCACTCTCAAATTTTCTACGCCTTGCAGGTAGGGCATTTCAGGCGATCGCCGAAAGATTTTACAGGAATTGACAGAATTCTCTCTTGCCAAACTCTATGATACTAGGCTACGGTATCACTATCGCATTGATACTAAATAGCGATATCAAAACAGGAGGTTGCTTATCATGCGTCTGTTTCCCTATGAACCAACTGTCGAACTATTCCCACAGACTCTTTCCGGCGAGGTAGTAGAGCAAATCGCTTGCGCTGGCAAAGGACGGATTTATTTTCAGGCCACACACTGGAATGCCCGCTTCCATCCCAGCAATACAACCGCTCTGGCTCTACCTGGCAGCCACTTGAACGTGATTGGCCGAGAAGGTACCACGCTACTTGTCGAGCCCGAAATCGTTGAAGTTGAGCCTTCCACTCTAGTGATTCAAAGCGCAAAAGCTGACGTGAATTAGTTCGGCTTTTAAAGTAGGTAGCCCTGAGTCAGCTGAATTGAGGTGACTGCGATGCACTGTTTGTCGCTCAAAGTACCCATTACTCAGGGCACATCCTGCTTTGCCATAACATTATCCCTGTCTAATTAGGAGCCTAAACCCTATGCTTCACTATCGCTCCAAGCCGGTTGTGCAAAACTTCGCTCTATACACAAGTCTCATCCTTGGGTCGTCACTTATGGGCTGTGGCTCAGCACTAGTCGGCTCTTCGATGGCTACAGAAGAATCGTCACCTGCACCAGCCGCTACTGCCGTGCGCGATGCAGAGCCATCTACTAGTGAAATCACACGGGATGATGCGACCTCACTTGCGCCATCCGAACCTCAATCTATACCTGCATCGTCACCGTTGGATACTTTAGCTGTGAGTTCAGACTTCTACTATGCCTTGGTTGATGACTTATTCTACGCGCAGCACCCAAACCTAAAAGCGCGATCGCTGACTCGGATCAATACGCCGATGGAGGCATCACTCCGTGACGAGTGGTGGCAGACAGCGGACGAGGTTACTGCCGACCTTAAGCAAATTAGCCCATCAGCGCAGCAAAAGCTAGGAGGATACCAGCTCCAGGATTACCAACAGCAGATTCAAGATGCTGACCGTTTGGGTATCAATCAGGTGGCGTTTCAAAATGCGATCGCCGCTCGGTTTCAGCAGCTTTTTCCAGCCTTGGTTGGTTACGAGAATGGACCGGATACGTCAGGTTTTCAGCTTTGGTGTGCGATCGCGCAGGATGAGCTGCAAAAGATTAAAGAACAGTCTTAGCATCTATAGAGAATTATCATGACCCAATATTTTCCCGAATCTTTTGTTAGTGGAGCGTTTCGAGCCGCTACGGTAGTACTTATCTGTACAAATCTAGTCAGCTTCAGTGCTGGTGCCTATTTAGATCCAGCATGGATAAAGGTAGTTCCAGAAAAGCTATTCAGACAAACTCAATCTAATGAGCAGCCAGAAAGTCAGGCTTTGCCTTCAGTTCCATCTATATCAAATATTGAATTGCTGAATAATAGGGCAGATTCTCTAGATATGGATCGACGTTTTTTCTCTGAGCTGGCAAATGCAGAATTCCATGCAAAATACCTCCAGCTTAATAAGCGCTTTCCAACCCTTTCAGCAGAGGCACTAGAGACTCTTCTTCGCGAAGATGAGCGGTCAACAGTGAATCAAGTCGCTAAAAGCATAGGTCAGCTTAACCCAGACTTGCGTAGGAACCTAGGCAGCTACAACCAGGATGATTTCTATGCAATCGTTCAACAAGCCGTCAATATGGGGTTGTTGGAGGAGCACTTTAAGCGAGATATTAGCGACCGGCTGAATGAACTATTGCCGATGATGGCTGCTACTCCTTTTATTGACCCTGCGACCGGGATGGCAACGCCGAAGTTTCAGGTTTGGTGTGCAATCGCGCAGGAAGAAATTCAAAAAATCTGAAGAAGCAATTCTCCTTTGAGCGAGGTAAAGGCTTAGAAGAATGCGTAAGCAACTTGCAAGTTTTACCAAGATATTATTTAGCATATCTGGTTAGACGACGGGTGAAACTCTAAAGCCTTGGTTTTATTCAGATTAAGAAGGTTCAAAATTTCTAAATTATTCGGGGGATGAATTCATGACAAAATATACCGGCAGTCATAGAGACTCTTTAAAGTATGGCGTAGTGGCGTCAGTCGTTGCCACCGGAATCAGCCTAGGAACTTTCGTGCTTGGTTTTACATCTAACTATAGCTATAATCGCATATCAGAGAAAATTGTATCTATAAGGGAGGATAGTGACAAAGGAAAGCTTTTAGCAGACTTGGCATTAGCGCTAATGTCTGGAACATCTGGGGTTATGGTTAGCGCCTCAGTAGTCGGAATTTATCATCTTATGAGGCACAGCATATTGAGTGAAGCAAAAGCTATTTCCGTTCGAGATAGAGAAGATATTGTAAGAGAGTTTGGAGCTCAGCTTCAAAAGCTTGAAAGCGCTCTTCAGAAAGAGAAAATTTCTCCTCAAGCCCATGGAAGCGTCAATAACCTTATTAAGGAAATGACAAATATAGTTTATAGCCTTGAGGTGCGAAAAGAGGCGGCGAAAGAGATTGTAAGCTGGCTAAATGAAGAAGACTGTAAGCAGTCGCGAAATATTCAGCAAATAATCTTGAAAGAGGCTCTCAGTGGAATTGATACATTCGTCACAAGCGAACAGTCTTTATGCTTTAGTCAAGATTTAAAGAGCTGTATCAATTGGATTAGATTTACTATTCAGCGGCGCAGCCATTGTAGACTTGATTCTACAGACAGATCTCAATATCTATCAGCTTTCGACAAAAACATATATGGTGGCCTGTCCCTGTATATTGAAAGCCTAGAGTCTGTCAAGACTCATATGATGCTTAGCAATAATGTTGGCGTTAATAAGCTAACGAAGACTAGAATAATTAGCGATACTGTTGATGAGTTAATCAGTAGATTAAAAAGGATAGCTTTTTCTAGTAAAACCTATGAGGTTACAGCATCATTGTCGCACCTAAAAAAGTCTGCATGATTTTCCTTTCGCACCAAGCAGTCACTTAGATGAATAGAGAAGTGCCTTTACGATTTAAGGCACTTCTCTATTCATCTAAGTTAGCCTGTCAAAGCCATAGATAGAATTAATTCGTTATTGATGGTCGAGTCTAAAAATATACTGCGGCTCAGCGGTGCAGAAAACCTAGAAAAAAGCCGTTTCAGATTGAAGCCAAAATTGCGACATCAAATTACGCAAACTAATAGAACATAGTCTTGCTGTACTTGTAGTCGCAGAACTGCTAATTTTTTAGAAAGCCTTTAATACCTGAAGGCTTTGGAAGTGCCTTGCATAGCTAAGTGCACTTTAGTCGCTCAAAGCTAGAAATTTACTAATTCGGCTTTTTACGTAACTTTCTCAGCCTTCAGGATTAGGATCTGGTGGTAGCTCATCTCCTCCCTCTAAATGATCATCAATAAGCGCTTTTGTTTCAGCTATTAAAATTTGAGTACTTTGCCGTATCTCCTGATCTGACAACTCATTAATAAGCTGAGAAAACTTGTCTTTGAGATTGTGTAAGAAAAAATTGTCGCTGGAATACATGGGTTTTGAGCCTGTTCTGGATTTTACGGTTTTCAACTCAATTCTTCTATCAACTCTGAGCACATTTATAGTGGTGCTTAGATGAGGTGTACTTGATTCGGGCGGAAGTCTTCAGCGACTTTCAGTTTAATACCCATTTCAAGGATCTGAAGCTAGTTAGGCATGTAGTCTCAATGTCAGTACTAAATTCATTTCCGCAAACACTATCAGCTCATTTTATAGTAGCGTAAGCTCCCTCTACCGCTACGATCGCAACACTAATATTGAGCGATCGCCCTCCACCCTTCCCACTCTCAAAGAATCGTCAAATACGTATCCGCCGACTCCGACGGCAACACCCGTAGCCCCTGATTCTGCAAATCCAGCTCAATCCTCAGCTGATCACCCCAATCAGCGCGTCCCGTCCCCCACCTCCCGCAGCAACTCTAAACCCAGCGCCGCGATCGCTTCCTTCGACAAGCACAGCGTCATCGCGCCCGTATCCACCAACACATCCTGCAGCGTCACGGTGCGCACCGCCTCAGGCGGAATTACCCCCTGCTTCGCATTCGCCTCATCAATTCGGTTCGTCACCGTCAGCGTCGTCAAAACTTTGCCCACCTTAGAAGTCGCCATTGCTCATCCTCCAGGCAAGTATGCCCAATTATGACAAACCCAGCCCCTGAGCAGGGGTCAAATTCCAGGTAGGATCAAACCAAGGCGACACCCGCCCCCGCTCACCCGCCCCGATCGCACCCATGGATATCCAAACCTTCTTCGAGAAAAGCACCGGTAAATGGTTCTGCCAATGCACCAGCCAGCACCTCGGCCACAGCCAATCCGACTGGCAGCGCACCGACACCTGGATTACCCCCCTCGACAAGGGCGACAGCGCCGCCCTCAAGTTGTGTGAGCAGTTCAACATCGACCCCAGCCTTGTCATCGGCGGGCTTTCCGCCCGCTGGGAAGGCATCCAGGGAGCCGACCCCGATAAAAAGACTGGTAGCTCCCTGTTGGTAGCCATCGACAACGCTGAAGAATCCGGACAGGGTACTCTGCTGCGGCAGAGCAGCCCTAGCAGCGTCGCCACCACCGCCTGCTACATGTTCGAGAAAAACGAGACCCTAGTAGTGATGTCCGAGCAGAACGGCCTGACCACCGAAGAGCGGCTGTGGTTCGCCAGCGACAAGCTGCGGCTTCGCACCAGCATGCTAAAGCGCCCCGACGCCTTTGATACCACCTCTTTCTTTTCAGAAATTCGTGTGGGAGACGCCTAGGGGCAACCTAGCCAAATTTCCAGGGCGATCGCTACCAAAATGCCCGATGTTGAATGGGCCAGGGCTTCGCCATGGTAGAGGGGATGGATTCACGCAATACACCATGACCACCCTATGTACATTATCCGAGGACATTGCCAGCGCGATCGCCCAAGTCGCCCCCGCCGTTGTCAGCATCCCCGGCAAGCGCGGCGGCAACAGCGGCCTCTATTGGGGCGATGGCATTGTCATCACCACCGTTGACGCCATCCGCCGCCGGGACGGAGTTGAAATTGTGCTCCCCGGTGGCGAAACCCTGTCCGCAGCCGTTCGCGGCCAAGACCCCGGCAGCGATGTGGCCCTGCTCCAGGTAGATACCAGCCTCGACCTGCCTACCGTCACCCTCGGCCCAACAGACGCGCTGCAGCCCGGACAGATTGTCTTTGCCGTTGGTCAAAGCGACGGAGAGATTCGGGCTGGCTTCGGCATCTTAGCCTCCGTCGGCGGCGCGTGGCAGAGCTGGACCGGCGGCCATATCGACCAGCTGATTCGGCCTGATATTCGCCCCTTCCCTGGCTTTGCCGGTAGCCCGCTGATTGATACCGAAGGGCGGGTGCTGGGTCTCAATACCACCTACGGGCGCGGGCGCTTTGCCATCACCATTCCTATCCCGACCGTCGAGCAGGTGGTGGGTCAGCTTCTGCAGCAGGGCCGGGTCACCCAGGGCTATCTGGGGGTGGGCCTGCAGCCAGTGGCGCTAATGGAGAATATCAGGGCGTCCCTGGGCATAGCGCAAGACCAGGGCATTTTGATTGTTAGCATCGAGGCGGACGGCCCTGCGGACGCAGCCGGAATGCTGGTGGGGGATATCTTGCTGGCGGTGGCGGGAGAGGCGGTGACCAACCTGCCGGAGCTGCGATCGCAGCTTGGCCCCAGCCGCGTTGGTCAACCCGTTACCGCTGAGCTAGTGCGCGGCGGGCAGCGGGTGGAGCTAACGATCATCGTGGGCGAGCGCTAGCGGTGTCCTATGAGAAGAAAACGTTGCGGGTTCTGATTGTGGCTCGGTCGCTGGTGATGCAGGCCGGTATCGAGGCGATGGTCACCGGGGCGGATATCCAGGTGGTGGGCTGTGCCGCTTCGCTAGACGGGGTGCCGCAGGCTGCCACCGCCCCCTCTCCCGCGGACCTACTGATCCTCGATGGGGCCCTGCTGGAGGCCCTGAGCCCTGAGGCGGCGATCGCCGCGTTGGAGCTATTGGTGCCCCTCTATGGTGTGGCCCTACTCGCTGAAGATATTGCTGCCGCCACACCACTGCTGCAGGCTGGGGTACAGGGCTTGCTGCCCCGCGACATCACGGCAGAGGAGTTGATTACGGCGCTTGAGGCGATCGCCGCTGGCCTGGTTGTCCTGCATCCCGAAGTGACTGATGGGCTACAGACGGTGCCGGAGCCAGTGCTCCTGGAGGCAGCGCCCCTGACGCCTCGGGAACGGGAAGTGCTGCACTGCCTGGCGGGTGGCATGAGCAACAAGGCGATCGCCCGAGAGCTGATGGTTTCTAGCCACACCGTGAAGTTTCACGTCAGCTCAATTTTCACCAAGCTGGGGGCCAATAGTCGTACAGAGGCGGTGGCGATCGCCATGCGCCAGGGGCTAATCTACCTCTAGTCTAGAGCGCCCACGGGCTCGCGCTCCGGGGTCCGCTGCCGCTGCGGGGCCGGCATCAGCCAAGCGCCAATCAGGTAGCCCAGACAGCAAATCAGCAGGCCGTAGACGTTGATGCCTAGGTCCGTGGCGTACTTGCCCGCGCCAATGCTTACCCATGCCGGGAAAATACTCGTCTGCGCGGCATTCTCCACGACCCGCAGCACCCCGAATAGCAGCCCCGGCCAAAACGCCAGGTGAAAGCTCAGCGCCCCGCCCCGCAGAAAGGCCAGCAAAAAGATGGGCGCTAGCCCCATGACCATGGTGCCGCTGATGGTGGTGGCCAGAATAATCGCCGGGCCAATTTGGTCCCCTAGGTAAATGCTCAGCAGCGGCAGGTTGCCCAGCACCGCGATCGCCACCATGGCCCAGCGGCCAATGTAGGCCTGGGATTCGGTGGGGTCCCCTTGGCGGTTGGACCAGTCGCGCCCCGCCAGCTTAGCGACGCTAGAAAAAGTGGAGTCGAGGGTAGAGCCGGCGCTGGTGAGCATGATGGAGTTGAACACCAGCAGCATCGGCAAGCCAAATAGGGCCGGCACCGCCAAGGTAGGGCGTCCTTCTAGTCCAAAGCGCAGGGCATACAGCCCCACGGCGCTGAACATGAGAATAAAGCCGCCGCTAATCACACCCGCCAGCACAAAGCCGCGCACCATTCGCTCCGGGGAGGTGATGAAGCCCCGGTCGGTGAGCACGGGGTCGTGGAACGGATAGCTGAAGATTTGCACAAACGCCAGGCCGCAGAAGGTGAGCCCCGCCCAGCGGGTGGGTTCATCCACCGCTGGTAGCCCATTGGACACTAAACCAGGCCCCAAGCTTACCAAAATAATCACCAGCAGCACCGCCGCTAGCAGCATCTGCGCCCCGTCGGTCAGCAGACTGCTGCGCAGTCCTCCCAAGAGGCTGTAGTACACCGTGAACAGGGTCACCAGCAGCGCCGCCACCCAATATCCAGCGCTGCCCTCCGCCCCAAAGTAGAGGGAAAACACCTTGGTGTTGGACCACACTTCGTTGAGTAAGCGGACGGCGATCGCAATTAAAAACAGCTTGGCGCACAGCGGTCCATAGCGGCCCACCAAAAACTCCGGCAGCGAGCGGTAGCCGCCCCGGGTGCGAATGAAGTAGATGGCCACTGCCGCCGTGATAAAGCTGAGGTAGTAAATAGCGTAGCCAATGCCCCCGGCAATCCCAAAGGCATTAGATAGGCTAGCGGCATTGTCGATGGATTTGGCAAAAATCCAAGAAATAGCTGCGCTGGAGACCAATAGCCACAGCCCGGGCCGCTGCTGGTCCGAGCGGCCCTGAAAGAAGGCTAGGGCCGAGACCTTATCGGGGGTAGTGCGCTGAACCACGCGGTAGATAAAAAAGCCATAGCCCAGCAGAAGCGTCCATGTGAGTGTAATTGTGAGCATTCTAGGGTGAAATCTTGCTTGAGAATCGCAAGCGGCAATGCCGCAGTTTGGCTACGATATCAAGCCTGACGAAAAATGGCATTAAAGAAGACTGAGATTTGTGCT
>JBCCAG010000946.1:0-1555 GCA_039814955.1 Cyanobacteria bacterium P01_A01_bin.135 | reverse complement strand
CCTGCTGTCCTTAGGGTTTGCGGCGCTGCTGGTGGTGACTATCTATTTGATGAGCCTGCGCAAGCGGCTGGGCCATTCTCAGCAGGAGGCGCCGGCAACCTACCGGCTGGGACCCACGGCGGGAATTGGCCTGCTGGCGGGGCTGTTGTCTGGTCTGTTTGGTGTGGGGGGCGGCGTGGTGATGGTGCCGCTGCAGACGCTGATTTTGGGAGAGCCGATTAAAGCAGCGGTGCGCAACAGCCTGGGGGCGATTGTGCTGATTGCGGCCTCTGGCCTGTTTCGCCACGGGCTGCAGAACAACGTTTTGTGGGTGCCGGGGCTGTGTTTGGGATTGGGCGGCATTGTAGGAGCGCAGTACGGGGCTAGGCTACTGCCCAAGCTGCCGGAGCGGACGGTGAGCCTGGCGTTTCGGGCCCTGCTGCTGGCGATGGCGGTCTATATGGTGGCGCGGGCGCTCTAGGTGGAGCGACTTTCGGCGGCGATCTTGGTCAGATACTCGGCCTCGGTAAATAGGTCTTCCGGCCCTTCCACCCGATCGGTGAACACCATGCCCTCCAGATGGTCGAACTCATGCTGAAAAATGCGGGCCACAAAACCCTCTAGGGTTTGCTGGTGCGCTGCGCCGTGGCGATCGCGGTAGCGCACTTCTACCGTGGGGTAGCGGGGCACCAGGCCGCGCTGGTCCGGCACACTCAGGCAGCCCTCCCAGCCTTTAACCGGGGTACCGGCAAAGCGAACTACCTCGGGGTTGACCATGGGCAGTGGGTCCATCTGCGGGGCATAGGGGTAGCGGGGGTTAGGGTGGGAGGCAACCACCAGCATCCGCTGGGAGACGCCGAGTTGGGGGGCAGCGATTCCTACGCCGTTGGAGCGCTGCAGCACCGTCACCATCTGGTCGATCAGGCGCTGGGTTTCCGGTGAGATCGCGGTAACGGGCTCAGCAATTTGCCGCAGAATGGGGTTACCGAGCTGGACGGGCTGACTGGATATTGACATACGGCTTGCCAGGAAAGCTTGCTCCTTCATCATAGAGCGCCACTCTATTGCACTGGCACAGTTGCTTAGGACAGTGAGATTGGCTGGAAGCCTTGAGCTTCCGTAGGCAACCGTGCGCGCAGACGTCCTAATGCATCAGGACATCTGCTATCGCAGGGCTTCAGCGGGGAGTCATTTTCATTAGGCAGGGCATACAGAAACCCACAAGCCTATAGAAATTCTGTATCAAAGATGTCAAGGCTCCAAAGACTGCTTTAATGGAGCTGGTTGGTTTACATCTCTTAACTTCAATGGCGATCCGTTCGCCGTTCAGACGAATTCGTTCCTCTGTTCCTAGGGCCGTGTCCCCTTGACTAGGCTGAGATCTAAATTCCGCCTCACCCTCCTAGGACTTTAAATATGACTACTGGCACCATCGATGCCGCCCGCCGCCGCTGGCCCGTTATCACCGCTACAGTGGCCTTACATGCGGGGGTGCTGCTGGCGCTGCTGCCGGGCACCTTTAGCTGGGGCGCGGTTGGCATTTGCCTGCTGCTGCACGGTATCACTATCGGTCTGG
>JBCCAG010000129.1:0-7737 GCA_039814955.1 Cyanobacteria bacterium P01_A01_bin.135 | reverse complement strand
TTGATTAACGTCGGACGCACGGTGCTGCACTACGGCCAAAGCCGCTATCCGCTGCTCGATAGCCTGCCAGAGGTGGTCTACCGCCCCGAAGACCTATACCAGTCTCACCAGTGGGGCATCCGCACCGATGAGTGGATGGGCTACCGACGCACGGTGTCAGAAGTGGTGATGCTCAGCGAATTGGCAAGTGGGCTAGCGGCAGAGACCCGGACGACCCATCCCATTTTGGCGATGGTGGATGGCCCACTGGTGTACTGGTTTCTAGACGCCTTGCCCGAAGCCGCCCAACATGAGCTGCTCCCCCCCATCCTGGCGGCCTGGGACCGGATGCGGGACCAGGGGGTGCCGGTGGTGGGCTACATCAGCGCTACCCGCAGCAGCGAAACCCTAAACTTTTTACGGCTGCAGAGCTGCCCCTTTGAGGAGCCCGACTGTCAACGTCATTGCGCCAAATCCCCAGATGCTCCCAGCGCCCGCCCCCCCTGCCAGGTGTTCGCACCGCTGCGGGATGCAGCCCTGTGGGGACAGCTACTCAAGCCCGGCCAGCGCAGCCCCCTGTGGCGGGCCGGTGCCCCGATACTAGAGCGCTACGGCGACCACCATACCCATTTTTGCTACCTGCATGTGGGCTCAGAGGTGGCGCGGCTAGAGATGCCTGCCTGGGTGGCCAATGACCCCGAGCTGCTGGACTGGGCCCTAGCCCTGACGGTGGCTCAGGTGCAAAAGGGGTTTGGCTACCCAGTGGCTCTGGCGGAGTCCCACAACCAGGCGGTGGTGCGCGGGGGCGATCGCCTCCGGTTCTTTGGCCTGCTGGAGCGGGAGATGGTGCGCGTAGGCCTAAGAAATATCGGCACCTCTTATAAAGAGGCCCGTAAGCGAGGCAGCATTGCCTAGCCGGGGAGTAGATTTCCCTGCAAAGGTCATCATGACTGCGACTCAACCGCCCCAAAAGCTCGCAGCGCCTGCCGCTGAGCGGCGGTCAACCCGGTGGCCCCGGCAATCTGCATCCCCTCGTAGAGGCGATCGCGCCGTAGGGTTTGGCGCACCTTTCCCGAGTCGATGTCCCACAGTACAATCAGCTCTTCGTGCCCCCCGGCGGCGATCGCCTTGCCATCGGGGCTAAAGGCCACCACAATCAGCTGCGCCTGGGGTGCGTGGAATACCTTCAGACACTGTCCCGTGGTGACATCCCAAAGGCGGACGGTGCCGTCATGGCTGGCGCTAGCGAGCTGAGTCCCGTCGGGGCTGAAGGTTACGCAAAGCACCCAGTCGGTGTGGCCCTGCAGAATGTGGTGGCATTCTCCCGTCTCCGCGTTCCACAGGCGCACCGTTGTGTCGTGGCTGCCGCTGGCGAGCAGGGAGCTGTTTGCCTGGGAGGAAGCGGCCAGGGTCCAAATCCAGTCCCCGTGGCCCTTGAGAATTCTCAGGCAGGCTCCCGTGGTAGTGTCCCATACCCGAATCAGGCTTTCCATCCCAGCACTGGCAACCAGCTTACCGCTAGACAAAAATGTGGTGGCATAGGCGATGTCTCGGTGGCCATGCAGGGTGGCGGTGCAACTGCCGTCAGCCAGGTTCCACAGCTTGACGGTGCAGTCAAGGCTGGCGCTGGCGAGCTGCCGATGGTCGGGGCTGAGGGCGATGCAAAAAATCGCGTCTTCGTGCCCCTGCAGGACGTTGATGCACTGCCCTGCTTCCAGGTCCCAAAGGCGAATCGTGCGGTCTTGGCTGCTGCTGATTAGCAGCCTTTCCGAATTTAGAGGAGTGCGATCGCTATAGAGCAGCGAAACAATCCAGCGGGTGTGCCCCTGCAGGGTATGCAGGCATTCCCCCGTTTCCGTATCCCACAGGTGCAAAATGTTGTCATTGTAGTGGGCGTTAGCGCTGACAATGCGGCGATCGCCTACAAACGCCAAGCCAAATACCAGGTTGTAGTAGCCCCGCAGCACCTTTAGGCAGCGCCCCGTCTCCACATCCCAAAACCGCACCGACTGATCCACACTGCCGCTGACGACAACGGGCGCATCCGGCACGAAGTCTACAGACCAAACCCATCCTTGGTGACCCTGCAGGCCGTGCAGCAGGTCCCCCGTGGTTGTGTTCCACAGCTTCAGGGTGTCGTCGCTGCTGCCGCTGGCGAGCACCTGCCCGTCGCTGCTGAGGGCCACCGAGCCAATCAAGCCGCGATGCGCTCCTGGAATCGAAAGGGCCTGGCCGTTCCAGTTGGCGATCGCCCCCGCTTGAGTCGCAGAAAGCCGCCACAGCCACAGGCTACCGTCAAGACACCCGCAGGCGAGGCAGGTACCATCACGACTCAGGGTGACGCTCCAAACCGGCCCGCTGGGTTCGGTGAAGCAGTGCAGACAGGCCCCGGTAGCCACCTGCCAAACCTTGACCATCCCGTCGCTGTGGGCGCTAATCACTTGGGCCCCGTCGGGGCTAAAGCAGACCGAAAACACCACGTGGCCGTCGCCGCTACATGCCTTGGGCGAGCCCCATCCCTGAATTGTGCGCAGGCAGACCCCCGTTTGTAGATCCCACAGCCGGATGGTGCCGTCGTAGCTACCGCTAGCAATCAGGGGTGCCTTGGGGCAAACCGCTACAGAGTAGATGGTTTGGGTATGGCCGTGGAATACCCGGTTGCATTGCCCCGTCTGCAGGTTCCACAGCCGCAGGGTGCAGTCCCAGGAACCGCTTACCAGCCACTGCTCATCGGGGCTAAAGGCCACCCCCCGAATCCAGCGGCTGTGGCCCTTGAGCAGGCGCAGGAGCTGCCCGTCGGCAGTGCGGTACAGCCGAATACTGCCGGTGGTATCGCCAATGGCGACGGTATTCCCGGTGGGGCTAACCGCTAGGGTATAGACGGTGAGCAGGGTGCGGGCGAAGCTAGACCTGTGAAAATCAGCCTGGGCGAAGTTGCTGCGGTGCAGCGCCACCGCCTGCAGGTCGGCCTGCCAGATGGGCAATTGGGAAAAGTCGTATCCGGTCAGATCAACGCCGAGGTGGGCGCAGAGATTGATCAAGTTGCCGGCACCGTAGCCCATCACCTCCGGTGCGGCTTTTAGCTGCAGCAGCAGGCGGCGCATTTGTTGGGCGATCGCCTCCGGGCGCAGCCGGCTCTGCAGGTGGGCGGCAATGGGAACCACAATCAGCCGCGCCTGGGCGGCCTTAATGTAATCTTTGGCCTGGGTCTTGAGCAGCGCGTGGGTGAGCAGCAGGTCAGGCTGGCTCGCTTCAATTTCCTGGCAAATAGCCTGGGTAAACCGCTGGGTCAGATAGGCCATCAGCACTGGCTGTAGGGTCCAGCGATCGCCCACCTTCTCCAGAGGCAGGCGGCGCTGCAGGCGCTCTAGCGTTCTGGGCACCTGGGCTTTGGCCTCGGGAGTCAAGACATCCTCCTGCAGCTCAGCGCGGGAAACCGGCTCGCGGCTGAGGGCAATCCAGTAGAGCAGGTGCTGCTCATGGTGGGTCAGCCGCTGAAAATGCCAGTTCAGCAGCGTCTCCAGATCGTCAAAGACGCGGCTCCCTTCTCGGTTAAAGGCGGCAATGTCCCCGGCAAACACTTCCCAAATGTGGCGCGCCACAATCTCCAGTGCTAGAGGATTGCCGTCGTAAAAGCCAATTAGCTCCTCCCAATCCACCTCGCTGCCTGAGAACGCCCCTAGTTCAGCGAACAGATTGCGCCCGTCGGCCTCGTTCAACCCCCGGAGAGAAAGCTGGTAAACCGGATGGCGATTCACTAGGCGCGCTACCTGGGGCGGTGTCTCGCGGCTGGTGATTAGCACACAGCTCTGATGGGCCACGCTCCCCAGGCTGTGGAGAAGCTGACCGTAGTCGGCGTGGCGCTGGTGCAGGGTGTCTGGTACACCGGAGCTAGTGGGCGGCAGCACCGTTTCCCAGTTGTCCAACAACAGGAGGCAGCGGGAACGGCGCAGGTGGGTGATCGCGCTCTGGATCTGCTGCTGCAGGCTGAGGGGACGGCTGAGGTCCTGCCGCTGAGAGAGCACCTGAATCAAATCATCCAGCAGGACGTCAATGGGAGGCGCATCCAGCAGCGATCGCCACACCACGCAGTCAAAGGCCTGCTGCAGTCCCCGCGCCAAAGTGAGGGAAAGGTCGGTCTTGCCAATTCCCCCTTGACCAAGCTTGATGGACAGTCCCGTCTTTCCCACCCCCGCAATCCCCACAATCGCCACCAGGCGATCGCGGTGGTGCAGAATGCGCTCTTCTAGGGTCGCCAGCTCTTGGGTGCGGCCAAAGAAAACGGGCACCTCGGGGGCGTTACCCCAGTCGATGTAGGGCCAGTTGATATGGGGCGCGGGTGCTGAAGAGACGCTGTAGCTGCGATTAGCCCGATGCCAGCGCTCCACCGCCGCCTTGAGGTTCTTCTTACTGACGGGCTCCCCCAGGGCATCCGAGAGCGCTCGCCACAGGTGCGACCCGCGATCTTTGAGGGTTTTCTCAGACCAGTGATAGGCGTCCCCCATGTCGCCATAGGTCCACCCCTGCCAAACGCTGCGCACAATGGCCGTGTCGATATCGCTGAGGCGATCGCCGCCCGCGGCCACGAGGACGGTATCTATGGCTTGAATTGCTTCATCGCTGGTCATGGTATGCGGCATAGCGCTTGAAAGAAGGCTGCATACGGTGCGACAGAACCGCCACCTATCCCAACGGCCTTTTGGCTAAAATACACCGGCTGACAAAAATTATTTCATAGCAAGATACGACCTTTCACGACAGTTTAGGATTGTTAACCCTGGTGACTTTGACCAAAATCGTCTTGGCCTTAATTTCTGGGCCATCACGGTCACATCTCAACAGGTAGAACACCATGGTTTTAGTGGGTACCACAAGCGGCGATACGCTGGTCTTTACCGTTTCTGACGAGAATATCTACGGCGACACCGAAACATTTTTACCCTCTCCCTTCAACACCGCTATCCGGGGCGGCAATGACCGCATCAATGTCACTGGCAACAACAACGCCATCTGGGGCGACGCCCTGTTCTTCCGGGAAGGCATCGATGGTACCGGGGGGCGAGGCGGCAACGACACTATCCGCATTAGCGGCAGCGGCAACGAGGTGTTTGCCGACGCCCAGTTCTCTTTTCTCAGCTCCAAGAGCGGTAACGATAGAGTGATTGTCTTCGGCAGCGGCAACCGGGCTCAGGGCGACGGCTGCTTTGCCTACGACACCTCTAGAAGCGGTGACGATATTGTCATCGCCACGGGCAACAACAACACCCTGACGGGCGATAACTTCGTGGGCATGTTTGACCAAACCGTGGCCGGAGACGATCGCCTCAGAATAACGGGCGATAACGGTACCTTACTTGGAGACAGCGCTCAGCTCGAAGATTCTGCAGTGGGCGGCGACGATCGGCTGCGCCTCATCGGGCGCAGGGGGCGACTGTTTGGCGATGCCGCCTTCATGAGAGATGCCGCGCAGGGGGGCGATGATGTCCTCATCGGCGGGCGGTCCCGCGATTTGCTGGTGGGCGATGCCCTTGAGATGTCCGCCGACAACCAGGGTGGCAACGACCGGATGCGGGGCAACGGCGGTGCTGACACCTTTGTGATTGGCGAATTTGCCGGGACAGAGCGAATCCTAGACTTTCGGTCTGGGGAAGACAAAATTGGCTTAATCGGAGGCCTGCGGTTTACCCAACTCGAGCTGCGCGGAAACCGCATTCGCTATCAGGGCTCTGTCCTAGCGATTTTGTCCGGGGTTGATGCCACAACATTGAACAGAGGTGACTTTAGGACCGTCGCGCCTTTGGATGGCATCGGCGATCTTCTTTGAGCTTTGGCCACTTTGCCGAGGACAATCCTGATGATGCAGGGTTAGCGTTAGGTCGCCAACTGGCGCCCCACCCTGCACAAACCATTGTGACGGCGGTGGCTATAGCCCCATCGTAACCCTGCCTTGGCGGTAACCCCTACCTAGGAAGGATGACGGGGTAGGATGCCCGCCCTTAAAAAATTGCAAATTTTTGTTAAGCTGATGGGCAAAGATAGCTTGGTGGAAGATGAGCTTTTTCAACGCCCAGGAGCCGATCCTACGCCGTAAGCAGGTCCATCTCGACATTCAAGATCTGCAGGGGTTAATTCGCTGGCGCTGGCAGGTTAACCAGCAGACGCTGGTGTCTTGGCTATATACCCGGATTGATCAGGTATTTTTGCTGTGGGGCTGGATTACCGGTCTAATCTTTTTGACGCCGCAGTTTTTTGCCGTTAGCTGGACGGATCAAGCCATCCTTTGGTCAGCGCTGTCGGTGGCTGGCGTCGCGGTCATGACCTGGCTCGCTTGGTTTTGGGTGACGGTGGAGCAGCTGCGCTGGCTGATCTACCTGTGGTGTGAGCTAGTGCTGGTTGGGGTAGCGCTGACGGACTACGGCATCTTTGTTGGGTCAGCGCTGATACTTGCTAACCTCTGCGCGCTTTGGCTGGGCCTCTGCGCCATTGGCTACGGCCTTATGGGGCTGGGAATGCGATCGCGCACCTTTTTGCTGATGGCGGGGCTCCATAGTCTAGCCATACCGCTTTTAAGCTGGGTGCCCGCCTATCAGTTCTTGCTAACAGCCCTGGTAGTATCGGGTAGCTTGTTCGCGCTGGCAGAGCTGCAGTGGGATATGCGTCCCCCCAGTGAGTCAAAAGTGCTGTCGGCGGAGCAGAACTCATTTAATCAGCAGCAGCAGCAGCTCCGCCTATCGAACTAAGTGGTCGTGGGTTTTCTCCTGATGTGAGTGAGTGGATGGATTAGCGAATGGACGATAGCCACTTGCAGGTCAGTTTGCCGTTTTCTCGGACCCAGCGGGCCGTAAGAATCGGGCGGCGCTTAGATCCGGGGCTAAGGCGGGAATAGCGCTGCGTAGACTTATCTTGGATAGGAATAGCGACCATTTCAGGAACTCCTTTGAGGTAGTGATGCTTGGAGGCGGTGACCTCTCGATGGCTTGAGTATGTCAGGATGGTCCGGCAGGAAAAATACAGAAGAGTTCAGGTTTATTCAGGAGTTCCTTGGAGTTTATTCAGGTTGTCAATCGTCCGATCAGGTGATTGGAGTCACCCCTAATGGAATGACTTAGCGCCAGCGATAGGCCATGATAGGGGTAGCTCCTCGTAGGGTACAGTCCGACTGCCGCTCCGTCCCTGCCTCTGTCCGTTTTGCCTCGAAGCTTGCTAACATTGCGAAGAGTACAGACCTTACGACCTACGCGCCCACGTGTCTGACAACTTGAATCACTCCCCTGACAATTCTGTGGATAGCAATCTCGCTGATCAGGCGACGGCAAATGGCGTGGCCCCCTCTGCCTCGCCGTCTGACCCTGCTATTGAAGCCTCTTCTCCAGACTCTGGTGATATCAATGGTGCGGGGCAACCCGCCAGTTTGTCGGGCGATAAGCCGCAGGGAGAGCAAGGAGAGGCGGCAAGCAGTCCACAAGCAGAATCTGCAGAGGCGTCTAAAGTACAGAAAGAGCCGGAGCCAGAGAATTTCTGGGTGGAGATGCGCAACATTTTGGTGCTCTCCATTGCCCTGGCCTTGGGCATTCGTCACTTCGTCGCTGAGGCCCGCTACATTCCCTCGGAATCCATGCTGCCCACGTTAGAGGTGAACGATCGCCTAATCGTCGAGAAGATGAGCTACCGCTTCCGGGAACCCACCCGAGGCGATGTGGTAGTGTTCCGCCCCACCGATACCATCAAGGCAGAGAACCCTACTTTTAACGATGCCCT
>JBCCAG010000937.1:0-1603 GCA_039814955.1 Cyanobacteria bacterium P01_A01_bin.135 | reverse complement strand
CGCTACCTACTCAAAGCCTCAAACCGCGCCGAGCTGTCCCAAGACTTTTCCGCCCTCAAGGCTCAGGTCTTAGGCCAAACCGATCGGCTGCTGGACCGGTTCTCCACTGAGGATCGTCCGGGAAGCTAGCCATCGTCTGGGGACATAGCGCGCTATCGCTGGCCGCGTACGTGTTTAGCGCCTCGCTAGAGACGCTAAACGCGTACTTAACGACTATTTCCCTACCGCGCTACTCTAGGGCAACAAGCGCTAACTCTGGGGCCGAAACCGCTGCAGCCACCAGCTTAAGCGGACTTTGTTAGCTGCATAGATAGGGGGCTGGTGATATTCAGCCAGAATCCAAGTGGCCAGCCCCCCATGGAGCAGCAGGGCTACAATAGACCAGCATAGAGGCACCCAAGCCCAATGGCTGTCAGGCAGGGGCGGAAACACGTAGGCTGCTGTGCCAACCACGGCAGGCGGCAGAATGCCCAAAACGGCAGCAGTGATCCAGATGGCGATCGCCCCTGTCTCTGGCCGCGAGGTTACCCACCGCCCGTTTAGCCATCGCCAGCTCACCGGCTGGCTGCTGTCTACCACGCGAACCACCTGCCGCTCATAATCTATGTCAAAGACATGGCGGCAAAAGCTGCAGGCAAACGCCTCCATTAGCGTCAGTTGCGCAATGTTGCCGTGACGGCAGATGGGACAGAGATACTGCCCGCCTTCCACTAAAAGGTTGGGGTCAACCAGTGGGGACAGCGGCAGTTGCGGAGAGTTAGATGCATCTACCATAGATGAGCCTTCCTAGAGCAGGGCCAGCAGATTAGCTTAGCCCCAATCGCTTTTCTGTAGGATAGCTCAGCCTAGGGGCTCATCGCAGTTGAAGGAGCTCGTTGGGCTTTCGGTGGGTGGCGTTGAGCTGGTAGAGCAGGGCGTCGAGCTCCGCATGGAGGTTGAGGAGTTCGAGCTGGTGTACCGGCTGATAGGGCAGGGCGCGAGAGGAAGTGCCGCTGGCTGTACTGGCTTGTGCTGGGGCTTGGCGGGCGGCGATCGCCGTTGGGTGGGGCGGCTGAACGGCAGTGGAAGTGGCCGCGGTAGGGCCGGGCAAGTTGCTTAACATGTGATTCAATTCGTCTCTCGTGATCATCTCGACTGACGACAGGCACTGGTGACTGGCCCAGGCAACAGTCTATTGAGGGGCCAGTTGCGCTGAATGAAATAAATCTACAAAGTGCGCAACAGTTGGACATTGTACAGCCTTTTTCACTCTGTTGAAACAGAAGAAGCAATGGCGGTGGCCACCGCTAAAACGCTCCCACGACCAAAGTGGCGATTGAGGCGGGGTACGTGTGGCTGCGATGAAATGCGATTGTCAAATTGTAGCCACCTTGCCTAAGGCAGGTGCGGCAGCCCTGTGGCGATTTTCCGACCGGCTATGGCGGCAGGGGTGGGTACGGTTGTAGTGCTGGTGACGTCTTTGAGTTGGTCTACGATACGGGTACCGTAAAGAGCAGCCGAGCCACAATTTGAGGGGTAGGCAGCAAAATTAGCACCAGTAGGGCTAGGGCCACAAGCCCGATTAGGTCGCGGGCATTGTCCAATTCGCTGACATCGTTGAGGG
>JBCCAG010000785.1:0-2238 GCA_039814955.1 Cyanobacteria bacterium P01_A01_bin.135 | reverse complement strand
CGCCGCTTCTAGGCCGGGGAACTGGGGCAGCGATCGCCCTTCAATCACGCCACTTTTGTACAGCAGGCTGCCCTGCCCCACGTGGGTATCGCCGAGGTCAAACCCGAAGTGGTCCTCCATGCGGGAGCAGCTATTGAGGGAAGGGTGTACCCAGCTCAGGTGGTAGCTCTCCGAAAAGTTTTCTACCGCCAGTTTCCAGTTGGCGCGGCATTGCAGGTTAACCTCCCTAGGCTCTCGGCGCAGCAGGCTCAAGTCGTAGTCCGCCCAGCGATCGCGGGCCGGCTGCAGGTACTCTGCCAGCGGCGGGGCATCCCCCGATAGGTTGACGAACACCAGGTCTAGCCACTGCTCGCAGCGGATGGGAAGCAGCCCCTTACTGGTGCGGTCGAAGCCGATGTAGGAGCTCTGATGATAGCCGCCGAAGTGGGGCGTATTCCTCAGCGTCCCGTCTAGCTTGTAGGTCCAAGAGTGGTAAGGGCAGCGGAGGTTGCCCTGGACGTTGCAGGGCTTATTGACCAGTTGGAGGCCCCGATGACGGCAGATGTTGTGAAACGCCCGTAAGGTAGTCTGCTCACCAGGGGTCCGGCGGCCATCGCGCACCAGAACAATTGGCATCCCGGCCACCTCAGTCGGGTAGACATCTCCAGGATTGGGAACATCCGACGCCACGCCAACGCAGACCCAGGTGCGGGCAAACACCGTTTTTTGCTCTTGCTCAAAATAGCGATCGCTGCCGTAGGCCTCCGCCGGCAGACCTGGGGGAGGCGGGCCGGATGCTGCCACCGGAGCCGACAGCACTACTCCCTCAGGGGAGCTCCCGGCGGTGGAAACATCTGAACGGGTCGCAACACTATAGTTTGGAGACAAATTGCACCTCGCTGACCATGACGCTAAATCAAAAGGCTGCCGCTTTGGTAATCAGTGCCGACGCATATCTTCTGCGCTCAGAGCTGGCTGAAGCTAACGGCAGGGATGTTATAAAAACAGCGCATCATAACTTGTAATTACAAGTTATGAATTAAGACGGTAAAGCTTAGTCAATACTCAAGAATGTCGTCTACTTTACAATTTTCAAGTCTTCTTCAAAAACCTATTTAAAACTACAGGTGTCAGAGAAGCTTAGATCTTTTAACGGCAGATGAGCCTTGCGCTATAAATCGCTGTGACTCCTGCTGCACAAAGCTTAAAGCCGTCTAGTTTATTTTGGTCAGTCCTGGCGAGGGCAAAATTCAAAACATGTAGTAACAACTGTAGCTTGGGCAACAGAAGCGGACTGACCTTCGCTTTAGACTGCCTTCCTATAATGCGGACTTGCATTACATTGGATTTCCCCTCAGAGTGGGTCACAGCCTACAGCGTTAGGACCACACCGCTAGTACTGTTGCCTATTGCAGCAAGGCTCAGTGCTGCTCCTTCGCCTTTTGTCATTTACCTGGAGCTAAGCATCACGCCATGACTCAACATGATTCGGTGCCCCCTGGGCAGGACGCCTTCGAGCCGCTAAACGGTTCTCGTAGTGGCCGTCAGCCTGGCGATCGCAACATTACGCGCTACGGCTTTGACTTTCATCCTGAGGTATTTCTAGTCTCTGCCGGTCTTATCCTACTGTTTGTTCTAGTCACATTAATTTTCCAAGAGCCCGCCGAAACAGCTTTTGGCGCTATCCAGACTTTCATTGCTGAGGCGATGGGCTGGTTCTTAATCCTGGCGGTTAGCCTATTCTTGGGTGTCGCCATCATCTTGGCCTTCAGCAAGTTCGGCAAAATACGCTTAGGCGGTCAAAACGCCGAACCCGATTTCCCCACCTTTGCCTGGATTGCCATGCTGATCAGCGCCGGCATGGGCATTGGCCTCATGTTTTGGAGCGTCGCTGAGCCGATATACCACTTCCAAGATCCTCCCGCGCTGATCGGCGCCATCGAGCCGATGTCCCAAGAGGCGGCGCAGCAGGCCCTGGGCATCACCTTCTTTCACTGGGGACTGCACGCCTGGGGTATTTATGCCCTGGTGGGGCTAGCCCTGGCTTTCTTTGCCTTCAACTGGGGACTGCCGCTCACCATCCGCTCGGTGTTCTACCCGATTTTGGGCGATCGCATCTACGGCTGGCCCGGCAACGTCATCGATATTTTGGCGGTGGCCTCCACACTGTTTGGCCTGGCCACATCCCTAGGATTTGGCGTACAGCAGGTAAACGCTGGATTCAACTTCTTGGTGGGCTTGCCCATCAGCGTGCCGGTG
>JBCCAG010000301.1:0-5089 GCA_039814955.1 Cyanobacteria bacterium P01_A01_bin.135 | reverse complement strand
CTTTTGGGACAGCGAGAAAACCGAGATGAACTGCCTCAAGCAGACCCTGAGCCAGGTGGAAGCCACCGCCTATGCCCACCATATTCAGCGGCTGATGGTGCTCAGTAACTTTTCCCTGATCGCCGGACTCTCCCCCCAGGATGTGGAGAGCTGGTTCCACGCTGCCTTCATCGATGCCTACGACTGGGTAATGCAGACCAATGTGATTGGCATGGGGCTGTTTGCCGATGGAGGCATGCTGGCCTCTAAGCCCTATGGCTCCTCGGCCAACTACATCAACCGCATGAGTGACTACTGCAAGGGCTGCGCCTATAACCACCGCGATCGCACTGGGGAAAAGGCCTGCCCGTTCAACTTCTTTTACTGGGATTTTCTGGCCCGGCACCGAGAAAAACTCAAGTCTCAGGGGCGGATGAACTTGATTTTGGCCAACTTAGACCGCATGGACAAGGAAGAGCTAAAGGAGATTCGCCAGGCGGCGGCGAACTGGCGCCAGCAGCAGAGCGATTCTTCACGGTCTCAGGGGGCGCCGCTCTAATCCGAAATAATTGTCAATAAGGCGCTGTTCTTGCAAATGTAGGGAGTAATTCGATATCATTGTGGGTATCCCACGTTATTGATATAAGGCTAGCCCTATGTACAACGTAGCCGCCCTTAAAGCAGAGCTAAACGAGCGGGGTTGGCGGCTGACTCCCCAGCGGGAAAGGATTCTGCAGTTTTTTCAATCCCTGGAAGCGGGCAGGCACTTGAGTGCAGAGGAGGTCTGTCAGCTTCTCGAGGAGCAGGGGGAAAAGGTCAGCTTATCTACCATCTACCGCAACTTGAAGCTGATGGCGCGCATGGGTATCCTGCGGGAGCTAGAGCTCTCTGAGGGCTACAAAAGCTATGAGCTTAACCGCCCTCGCCCCCACCACCATCACCACCTGGTTTGTGTTCGCTGCAGTAAAACCATTGAATTTAAAAACGACTCTATTTTAAAGAACGGGATCAAAACCGCCGAGAAGGAGGGTTACCATCTGCTGGACTGCCAGCTCACCATCCATGCCGTGTGCCCCGCCTGCCAGCGATCGCTCTCGTCGCTATAACCCAGCTCGAGGTGACTGGCTCACGGCATTTCATCTTAGCTCTATCGACAAATATAATCTCTTGGTGAAGACACGCTTCGGCGGCATCTGCTTGTATTGCGGGCAACACAGTAAAAATGCTACCTTAGGCGAGCTCCTGCGTAAACGAGGCTCACTGTCAGCTTCGCCGTCAAGGACGGCGTCTAGATAGAGGATCTTGTGGCTGGGAAGTATTATACATATACGTGAGCAACCCGCTTAGTGGGGAGATCTTACAGGTCCTGCTCCTTTAGATCTGCGACCTAGAGCGGTTGCCGCCTTTTGTCTGGGTCGATAATATCTATTTTGCGGGCGCTCTTTTCTCCTAAATACTCAATGGTGAGAGATTTACTACGTCGCTTTCAAGGGAAGCTTGTCGAGATTAAGGCAGTGAGCTCCCGCAACATTACATTTACAGAGCCCTCACTTTACTTGGGGCAGAAGGTCCGCACCAAAGCCGGACATGTCGGCTACATCGTCGGCGTGGATTTTTACCCCGAGGATCAGACCTGGGTCTATGGGCTTCACCCAGGTCGGCGCAACGACGATGAGCCGGTAGAACGAGACTTCTGGCTGTCAGCGGATGAACTAGAGCCGTTTGATACCTAGGCCATCTGATATATAGAGCGGCCCTGACTGGGCTGCTGCAAAGCTCATGCTTGTGATTCGTTAACCTGCCCGTCGAGAAAGTAGGTCTCTAGCATACCCAGCCCCTGGATGGAGACCACGCCCCGCCTTTCAAACTGAAACCGGTTGTGCAGCGCTTCGTAGACATCGCCAGCAACCTGAATCCTGCCTGGCAAGCTAGTCTCCTCCATACGGCTGGCGAGGTTCACCGTGTGACCCCATAGGTCAAAGGCAAAGGTCTTTTTGCCAATTACCCCCGCGACCACAGGCCCTGCATGGAAGCCAATGCGGAGGGAAAAGGGATGACCATCGGGCCTCAAGAACCGGGGCATTTCCGCCTGCATATCCAGTGCCAGGGCGGCGATCGCCTCTAAGTGATCAGGCATTGGCGTAGAGACTCCGGCGGCTACCATGTAGGCGTCGCCGACGGTTTTGATTTTTTCCAGCTTGTAGCGCTCTACCAAAGCATCAAAGGCCGAAAAAATATCGTTTAGCAGCGTCACCACGGCCTTAGGGGCGGTTTGAGCGGCAAAGGGGGTGAAATTGACAATATCGGCAAATAGAACGCTGGCCGAGTCGAGGCTGTCGGCAATGGTATCCGGGCGGCGCTTGAGCCGCTGGGCCACCGAACTGGGCAACACGTTTAGCAGCAGCCGTTCTGAGCGCTGGCGCTCTTGCTTGAGAATTTGCTCAAACTGAATCCGCTCGGTGACATCCTGCACGGTGCCTTCGTAGTATATAAAGTTACCGTCTTCATCTTTGACATCGCGGATGTTTTCGCTGACCCAAATTCGGCTACCGTCTTTGCGGTAAACCTCGGAAACCGCATCTAGAATCTTGCCGTACTGGTTGAGGTAGGCAATTAGCTCCAACCGCCGCTTGGGCCGCACGTAGATCTGATTACCAATGTCTGTGGTGCTTGCCATCAGATCTTCCGGACTATCGTACCCATAGATCTCGGCGATCGCTGGGTTAGCTGTGATGAACCGTCCCGCCGCCGTGCTTTGAAAAATTCCCTCGCTGGCCGACTCGAAGATCACTCGGTACTTTTCCTCAGCGCGGATGCGGTCGGCGATTTCCTGGTTAAGCTGTTCGTTCTTCTCCGCGAGCAGCTGAGCCTGGTATGCAGCTTGCCGCTGGAGCCGGTAGAGCTGCAGGTGGGTATGGACCCGAGCCAGCACTTCCGAGGCCTGAAATGGCTTGCTGATGTAGTCTGTCCCGCCGAGCTCAAATCCCTTCACCTTGTTTTCGGTTTCATTGAGAGCGCTGACAAAAATGATGGGGATGGAGCGCAGTTTGGGGTCTTGCTTAAACTGCTGACAGACCTCATAGCCGTTCATGTCAGGCATGTTGACATCCAGCAGCAGGAGGTCCGGGGGCGATTGGGAAGCGCTGCGCAGGGCTGCTTTGCCGCTGAGGGCCTTGCGAATTTGGTAACCTTCTGGCTTCAGCAGCTTAGTGAGCACCTGAATATTTTCAATCACATCGTCCACGATCAAGACTGTAGTTGTCTCGATATCAGGCAATAGCGTTGAAGCAGAAGTCATAAAAGCCACGGGATCCACAGCCTTAGGGAGAGAGAGCCACAGGGGCCATGCTGAAAGCGGCTGCCGCACCTAAGGTTATAGCTCAAGTCTGCAGGCTAGCTTTAGCAGCGTCAATAATCGGTAAGAAATCGTACTTCGTCGCGTAGTGCCGAAGTAGCTGGCACAGGGGCTGATGCTGGGCGGAGAGCTGATCGGCTATCTGAAAAATGGCGGCATCATCACCTAGAACAGCGGCGATCGCTTGCTCCTCTGCCTCCCCTAGCACCCGTGCTGTCACCGCAATAATTTTGGTCCCTCGCTTAGTCTCAGCGTCTCGAATATAGCGCGTCGCTTGGTAGCCGGTCATCACCGGCATCACCATACCCATTAGAATCAGGCGGGGCTCCAGGCACGCCACGCTTCAACAGCGGCCGGCCCGACTGCGAGGTTACCCGGGAAGGTGTCGGCAGGGTGCGACCGGGGGCAACCTGCCCTAATGCAGGCTGAAGGGTAGATGTGACCAGGAGCCCGGCCAAGGCAAAGCTACGAAGAAGCATCGCGGGTTGGGGAAGGAGGCACTTCATCAATCAAGCATACGGGCATGAAGCTCAGGTCAAACGGTGACTACCGACGTTTAAAGAAGCGGCAAAGATAGGCCAACGGCAACAAATGTGTTTACATGACATATAGCGATAAAGCGATCGCCGGCAAACTGGCCGTCTGAATTTGGCCCAAGCGCCCACGGGGAGTCAGCGGGCCCTGTTGTAACGATGAGGTAGCGTACCCATGACCACTAAGAAAGCCATTATCACCGGCATCACCGGTCAAGACGGCTCCTACCTCAGCGAACTGCTCTTGGAAAAGGGCTATGAAGTACACGGCATCATCCGCCGCACCTCCACATTTAACACCGACCGCATCGACCACATCTACCAGGACCCCCACAACCCCGAAGCAACGCTGTTCCTCCACTACGGGGACCTCACCGACGGCACCACGCTGCGCCGCATCTTAGAAGAAGTCGAACCCACCGAAATCTATAACCTCGGGGCCCAGTCCCACGTACGCGTTAGCTTTGATGCCCCCGAGTACACCGTCGATACCGTCGCCATGGGCACCCTGCGCCTCTTGGAGGCCCTGCGGGACTACCGCCGCCGCACCGGCAACAACATTCGCTTCTACCAGGCCGGCTCCTCTGAGATGTTCGGCAAGGTGCAGGAAGTGCCCCAAAAAGAGACCACCCCCTTCTACCCCAGAAGCCCCTACTCTTGCGCCAAGGTCTACGCCCATTGGCAAACGATCAACTACCGCGAATCCTACGACCTGTTCGCCTGCAACGGTATCCTGTTCAACCATGAGTCGCCGCGCCGAGGGGAAACCTTCGTCACCCGCAAGATTACCCGGGCGCTGGCCCGCATCATCGCCGGGCAGCAAAAGAAGCTGTATCTGGGCAATCTGGACGCTAAGCGGGACTGGGGCTACGCCAAGGACTACGTGAAGGCCATGTGGCTGATGCTGCAGCAAGAAGCGCCCGATGACTATGTGGTGGCTACGGGCGAAACCTACTCCATACGAGAGTTCCTCGACATCGCCTTTGGCTACGTGAACATGAACTGGCAGGACTACGTGGAGTTTGACGAGCGCTACCTGCGGCCTGCAGAAGTGGATTTGCTAGTCGGCGACCCGAGCAAAGCGAAAGAAAAGCTGGGCTGGGAGCCCTCGGTCACCTTTAATGAGCTCGTGCACCTGATGGTGGAAGCCGACATGCGCTCACTGGGCCTTATCTCGGTGAACAGCAGCCTCGGCGCTGAGAACCAGGAATCTGCCACTATT
>JBCCAG010000460.1:0-3923 GCA_039814955.1 Cyanobacteria bacterium P01_A01_bin.135 | reverse complement strand
TCGACGGTTGCGGAATCTTGGGTAATACTGACGGCGCTGCTGGACGGCAGCTCATCGGCCCGGCAGGCGGTAGGGAAGGCGAGCAATAGGGCAATGCCAATTAGGCTCCAGCCAAGGCGATGGGTTAAAGAGAGAATAGGTGGCAACCCTGCTGGAGAGGGGGGCTTGAGCCGCTTTGCTAGGGCCGGTTTGAACAGTGAATTAAAAACGCTGGACGTCACGTTACGATACATGCCTTAAAAATGAGCTCAAAGTCTCTGTAATTAAAGGTTGGGGCGATTGAAGCTGCAGTGGAGCGTCAGGGCCAAGGTACTGGAAAGAATAGCGGCGGAGGGGCGATCGCAGTTGACCATTACCAGGGCCTCATAGCTGAACAGGCAGGTCAGCAGAGCCAATACCCCTGACATAGCCAGGGCATCGATCCAAACATCCACAGCGGCGACAACCCACTCCAGGAACTCCAGCAGTTGAAGGAAGCGGTTAAGTAAGGCCATAGTCGTCGTTCTAAGCGTCAGTGTATTGACGGTGACATCTGTAAGGAGAGAAACAGTCGAGGCCAGCGGCTTTCCGCAAGCTGCAGGGGTAAAGCTTGCAGCACAGCTTAGCTTAGATTGGCAACCCGCTCCATCAGCGGCTGCAGAGGCGTACGGCCCACAAGGCTACCGGCAAAGGAGCCATCGCTATTTAGCAGCGCTAGATGGGGAACCCCGTTGACGTGAAACTGCTGCACCTGCGGTTGCCACTGGGGGTCGTCAATATTGAGCATGACGAAGTTGACCTGGCCTTCTAGCCGCTGACGCAGCGCCTGTAACGTAGGGGCCATGGCTTGACAGGTGGTGCACCAGTCAGCGTAGAACTCAATCAGGGTGGGATAGGGGTCAGCCATAGCGGTTTGATAGGGCGTTGCCGTCTGGGCTGATGCCTTGAGGGCCATGAGCCCAGAGACGCTGGACGGGCTGTGGGCGCTAGTGGTTGGGCGGGTAAGCCCAACGGCGGCGATCGCGAACAGCCCGATGAGGACAACTGCAATCCAGTTAGGGCGGTGACCGCCGGGGTCAACTTTATTTGCCGTCATAGTTCTTGCTCAGTGAACGCCATACTTAAAATGAGTGGTCTCCTGCACCAGGCTACGAAAGGTCGGGCTCATATCGCCGTATAAATCGAGCCATTCGTAGAAAGTGAGTTCGCCTTTGAGGTGAGCTTCAGGGTCGTGGGTACCCTCTAGCATAATGTCTGTGATCAGTTCGTAAGCGCTAACCCAGGCTTGGGCCAGCTCAGGAGTCCAGTCTTCCTGGAGAAAATCTTCAAATGCCTGCAGCAGTGCCTGACCCACTAGGGGATAGTGGCTCTGCTCGGTGCCCTTTGTGACGTGGTAGGCCCCTAGCCCCTGCAAGGCTTGGGCCAGAGCAGTGGGATTGTGCAAGTTTTCTACAATCAGCGCTAAGGAGGCAACCAGCTTTTTTTCCTGGAGCTCCTGGCTTACTTCAGAGAACATCGCCTCTAGCGCTGGGCTATTGCGAAACAGGTGCTCGTAAAAGCAGTGGGAAAAGGCGATCGCGTCGGGTTTAATTTTCTCAAAGCTGCTTTCGATCAGGCTGAGGGTGTCGGACATAAGGTTGGGGTTAACTTGATGGGTTAGAACGTCAGGCAGGGCCCCAGGAAACTAATGCTATTGGAACTGCCCTCTTCACTGATAGTAATAGGCGAGTGCGATGTGAAACATCAGCATCACCGCAAACACACAGACAAAAAAGATATGGCTCACCAGCCACAGCGATCGCAGTCCGCGAATTAGCGGCCCTTTAGTCAGCAGACTATCACTCCAAGGTAGGCGACCAAACACGCTGCGGCTCGACTCCAAGATCCCGGTTTCCGCCACCACGCCGATTAGGGCCGTCAAGGTAACCGCAAAGAAAACCCACAGCAGGACCGCATTCAAGTTGAGGCCATTGGCTCCCAGGGTGTGGACCAGCACTAGGGCAACAAGACCCACTCCAACAAAAATATGAATGCTGCGCCAGAGCTGCATTGAGCCCGGCAGCTTTAGCCGTCCAATCCAGTTGCGGCCGCGTTTGCGTACGCTCAGCAGCACCTCCAGCAGCGCAAAGGACAGCGCAACATAGCCTGTGCTCTGCTTGTAGAGCTCTCCGCGCACGAACTGATGCAGGTCAACTGAGCGCTGCCGCAGCCAGTCTAGATAGATTGGGCTGAAGGCAAAGGGCAGCAGCAGGAGGGCCGTCAGTAGCGTAAGGCCAATCAGTACCTTGAAGCTGGGCTGAATGCGATTGCCTGTGACTCGCGGCTTTATGGGCGGCGGCTCGCCCGCAATTGGAGCCGCCGCCTCCAGGGGGCGGGACTGCTCCGGGGAGGCGAGGGGTTGATTGAGCGAAGGCTGTTGGGGGCGAGTGCTCATGAATCCTGAAAGTTCTGGGCAGTAGACAAGTAAGTCAAGATTCCCCCGCACCCACACATCTGGGGTGACAAAGGTGGGGGAATCTTATTGCTTAACCGACGATTAAGCGCCCTCTAGGGGGATATTGATGACAACGCCGCCCATCACTTCATCCATCACAAACTGCTTGTCGGGGTAGCGCTCTAGATGAATGGGGTGGGTGTTGTGGCAGCTCACGCAGGCCTCAGCCACCGCTTTGTCCGGGTACATGGCGGAGAAGAAGGACTGACCGCCGATCTCCTGATAGTTCTTCACTGGCTCGCCCGTGTCAATCATCTCCTGCATGGCAGCCTCCTCGAACTCACCCTTGGGCGCGTGGCTGTCGTTGATGTACCAGGGGGAGATCAAGTTGTAGGTAAAGTAGCCAGACTCGTTGGCGATCTCAGAGCCCAAGCGGAACATCTGCGCCGGCAAGGGAATGCCATCGGCCTGCTGCCAGGTCTCAGTGGACTCAACCTCAAGCACACCGGCGTCCTTTGCCTTTCCTTCTAGGGTCTTGACGCGGTTGACCACATGCTTGGTGTAGGCGGTGCGGTCTGCCGCCAGTACGGTGTGGATGTAGTCGGCTACCAGCTCAGGGGGGACCCCGCCGCCTGCAGCCGCTTCGTCGGTGGCACCGCCGCCGCTGCAGGACACGGCTGTCACCGCTACAGCTAAGACAATGGCAATGAAAGCCACGGTCCGGGTACGAATGGCGCTAAGCCAATTTTCTAACATTGTCATAGAAGTCTCTCGTTGAATGGTCTATGTCGGTTGGGTCGGATGGTCGCTTCTCCTAAACCGCGCTTGGGTCACACCGCGCACTAGGAACATCGCTGAAGCGAACGCTGGATTTGACTACTCGCTGCTCTGACTGCTCTGACCGCTGCGCCGCTCCTCTAAAGAGCGGACCAGATCAAAGGTCTCTAGCGATAGGCTGGGGGCCCGGTTGAAGTTGGCCTCCACCAGCTCGTCGTCAAAAATACTGTTGTAGCTATACTCCACGCCGTGGCAGTTGGCGCACACTTCACCCACCATGCGATCGCGGGGCAAGAGGGTGTAGGTGTTGTTGTGGTTCACCAGGGTTACCGTCTCGCCCCCTTTAGTACCTTCGTGCCGGGGTAGATGGCAGGTGGCGCAGCTCACCGCAGCGCCAGAGGGGCGGGGCAGCTCCAGGTCGGCGGCAAACAGCTCGGCGTGGCGGGAGTTTTGGTAGTTGAGAGAGTGGCTATCATTGTGGCAGGTCAAGCAGGAATCCACCGCTGCCTGCACCGTATCCACCGAATGGGCGTCGTGGCAGGAATTACAGCTCATCTGTAGGTTATGGGCCGCTTGCTTCATGGGCAGGCGAGCCATGGCGGGCCGCAAGGGCGACTCCCCTTCCAATAGCCGAATGCCGTGCTTACCCAGCAAAAAGGTATCCACTGACTGCTCATGGCAGGACTGGCAGCTCTCGTAGCCGGGGTTGGCCACAAAGGCTTTAGTCTCCGCG
>JBCCAG010000049.1:0-12216 GCA_039814955.1 Cyanobacteria bacterium P01_A01_bin.135 | reverse complement strand
ACCGAGCTGATGCGTTGCTTTTGCAAAGGAAAGTTGATGATCGTCAATATGCTCTTTAAATTGAGCAAGCCTTGGGATAAGGACAAAACTTGCTCCTTGAGACACCAACATTCTTGTCGAGCCCTGCCCCGCGTGGGAAATCACGAATCTCGAGTCTCTAACAATGTCAATCAGTCTATCCGATGAGATGATCGAATCTGTCTGAACAAGCGAATTTTCGCTAATCGTTGAAACATCTGTCACGCCGCTTTGGACAAAGATCGGCTCTTCAATTTTGCCGTTGTTTAGTAATGTGGACAGCCATTCAATAGCCCTGCAGAAGGGGTAAGGGCTGGTCCCAAGGATTACAGTAATCACTACCCTATATCTCTTTTTGTTGTACGCTGATGTATTGTTGTACGCTGATGTATCCAGATTTCTATCGAACACCCTGTAGCTCTATATCGAACACCCTGTAGCTCTATTTTTCCCAAAAATCTGCCAGACTTAGACAAATTGAATGATAAATCCTTAAACAACTGTCCCTTTAAACAGTGCTTTGGGATACTTATGGGTCAATTGCTGCCATTGGACATAAAATTCGTCGGCGATTGGATATACGAGCTTTCCAGAGATACTCAGGTCCGAAGATCTAGAAATACTTTCGACGTATATAAACCGATAGCCTAAAACCTTTGCGAGGATGCCGAAGGTTATCGCCAGACTTGCCCCGGTGCAGATGACCATATCTGGCCGCTCCCGGCGCAGTATATTGAGGGCAGCGGGAAGATTCTTGACGATGGCGAAGTAATCCCTTGGTGCTTGGTAGGGCAACCAATGGACGTACTCAGACGCCGATATTCTACTTGTGTCTTCCTTTAGGTCAGTTACCCAAACTCTATCATGCTGGGACCAAAAATTCTTAAGGCCCATCATTGTGGAGAAGTGCCCCCCAGACGTGCATACAAGCATTAATTTCATGATTAAACCCCATATCTTATGTCTAAAGAATGACAGGACTTTACAGGTATGAAACTCCACTTTACAAAAAATGGAGAACTAGATGAGATGGTGCCCTACATCCTGAATCTCTAAAGTGACCTTTAATACTTAAATACACATAAATCTTATCACAGAGCGCGATTGATCCTAGGTAGCCAAGATCCTTAGAAGCCATAAGCTACAGATTGGTCTATGCTTGTAAAATTATAGACAACCTCATAGTCAAAGAAGCTGTGAAACACGAACTGGCTTGATGTGATGGAAAGAGCCTGAAACAAAGGCGGTTGTGGGAATACCCGGCTCACCCTGACCAAATTTTATTTGAGATCGTGAATCGAGTAGAGGAGTATCTACATAGATTTATCCCATCTTTAACTTGGTAGTCCCGATTACTAAAATTAGATGAGGAGCGAGGTAACTTCTATGTAACATTACTTATTTCCCCTCGCAGAGTTATGTGCCCTGGGCTCAGGTTGATGGAAGCTACGGAAATAGGTAGCCGTACGCCTGTACGTTAAGCTACATTCAGAGGCTAGAGTTGGCCAATTAAGAGCTAGGGAACACTGGTGTCGAAGTGACTGCTAAAGTAACTGTGGTGCATTTGCCTTAGACTATGGGTACGCCAAACTGACAGCGAGAAGAGACCCGTGCAAGCCGGTACAGCGACGCTTAAGCACAAGGTGCCGATGAGGTTCATAACCACCGTGGGATGTGGCGATCGCCACATCCCATAGGTACATTGCCAGCACTTCTTGTCGCTAGCATTGACTTTTGATAGATGACGGTACCCAATCGTAAGGCCCGGTCATCCAATCATAAGGCTCGATCATAGAAGATATGACGATGCTCAATTACTTATACGCTGTAGTAAGAGGCGGGGTGGATGCGGCCCGACCCTCCTCCCCGCCTAGGATTGCCATATGACGCTGATCATCGCCGGCGATCGCAGCGGCGTGGGAAAAACCACCGTCACCCTGGCGCTACTGGCCAGCCTACGCCAGCGGTTCCCCCACCAAACGATCCAAAGCTTTAAGGTGGGGCCCGACTACATCGACCCCATGTTTCACCGAGCGATCACCAGACGGGCCTGTCGCAATCTAGATCCGGTGCTCACCTCAGAAGCTTACGTGCGTCAATGCTTTGCCCGCCACGCTCAGGGGGCTGACTACGCCATTATTGAAGGGGTTATGGGGCTCTTCGACGGAGCTGGGGCTACCGAAACCGCCAGCACCGCCCATATCGCCAAGCTGCTGGGGATACCGGTACTGCTAGTAGTAGATGCCCAGCGCACCTCTCGCTCCGTTGCTGCGCTGGTCCACGGCTTTCGCAGCTTCGACCCCGAGGTTACCGTAGCCGGAGTGGTGTTGAACCGGGTAGGCAGCGATCGCCACCGGGATCTCCTACTCGCTGCAATGGCCTCTATCAATATGCCGGTGCTGGGGGTGCTGCGGCGGGAGGATGCGATCGCGATTCCCAGTCGCCACCTGGGCCTAGTCCCCAGCGGTGAGCTGGCGATGACGGCCCTCACGGCCCGGCTCGCCCACCTGGGACAAACCCTGTTCAATTGGGAGCAGCTACTGCCGCTGGCCGTGTCGAAGCCCGGCCCAGCTTCGTTGCGCTCTTTGGCCTCACATCTCTCTAAGAATCCCGAAGCACCAGCGAAAGTACACCTTGCTGTAGCCACTGACGCCGCTTTCAACTTCTACTACGCCGACAATCTCGATCTACTGGCAAGGCAGGCAGAGGTTCACCCCTGGAGCCCGTTGCAGGACCCCTGGCCCGCCGATGTACAAGGCTTGTACTTGGGGGGTGGCTTCCCCGAGGTGTTTGCGGCGGCGCTGGCGGCGAATGAACCGGCCCGCGCTGCCCTGCAGCAGTCCGCTCGTCAGGGTTTGCCCATCTATGCGGAGTGCGGCGGGCTGATGTATCTATGCGACACCCTAGTGGATATTGACGGGACGACCCACCAGATGGCCGGCGTGATTCCCGCCCGCGTTACCATGGGCGATCGCCTCACCCTAGGCTATCGTCAGGCCAAGGCGCGGGTGGATACGCCCTTGATGCCTCGGGGTACGCAGGTCTGGGGCCACGAGTTCCACCATTCCCAGCTTGCAGCCCAGCCGCCATCCCCGGCCATCTACGATTTACGGCAGTTTAACGGTCAGCCTTTATCTTCAGAAGGTTGGCACAGCCGGACCTTACACGCCTCCTATCTACACCTGCACTGGGGGGCGATGCCGCAGATGCCGCAGCGGTTCCTGCAGCAGTGCGCTGAATACGCTCGTCAGCAGCAGGGCTGATCAAAATCACGTCCTAGGGGTGATGCCTATAATAAGACTCGCCCTGACCTTACTGCATACTGATTGTAGTGAGGCGAGGACAAACACCATGGCACAGCATGCAGATACGACAAGCACAAATGTAGTGATGACGCGGCTAATTCAGGCTGCCCTGCTGACGCTGCTGCTGCAGTTGATTGCCCAGCTTTATCCCTCATCGCTATCGCGGGTTGTCTCTAGCCAGCAGCGCAGCGGCGAGAACACTAAATTTATTGTGGAGACAGCGGCAATTGTTACCGCAGCGTCCCAGCGCGATCGCCCCCAGTCTCCTTAAATTAGATCGCTACCGCGATGTCATTCTTTGCATCACGCTGCGCTGCCCATGACAAATCTCATCAAGTCATCAACAACGCTACCTGAGGGGCCACACCAGCCCCCGGCCCTGCAAATCCTTAACTGGATCAGCCGCCCTTACCCTTTCCTGGACGATTGCGCGGAGACGTTCGGCGATCTATTTACGCTGCGGCTGGGGGGCCTGGAGCCGATTGTGTTCTGCAGCAACCCAAGCGTCATCCAATCGATTTTCCGAGCGCCACCGGGTCGCTTTGCGGCAGGCAGCAGTAACGGCATTCTGCGCGTGCTGGTGGGGGATGCCTCCATTTTGTTGCTGGACGGCGATCGCCATCGGCGGCAGCGCCAATTGCTGATGCCCCCCTTCCATGGCGAGCGGATGCGGGCCTACGGCGATATTATTCAGCAGATCACGGCGCAGGTAGCCCAGGCTTGGCAGGTGAATCAGCCCGTGACGATTCGGCCCGTGATGCAGGAGATTTCCCTGCGGGTGATTCTTAAAGCGGTGTTTGGCCTCCATGAGGGGGATGAGTTAGAAGAGCTGGCATCCCTGACCAGCGACATGCTGGATGTGACCAGCTCTCCCCTCAGCTCCTCTATGCTGTTTTTCCCCTGGCTGCAGAGAGACCTGGGGGGCTGGAGCCCCTGGGGCAAGTTTTTGGCGCGGCAGGCCAAGATTGACGAGATTCTCTATCGCCAAATCGAGGCCCGCCGTCGTGAGATGGCTGTGGGTGAGCCGGGTAGCGACATCCTTTCGATGCTGCTGGCGGCGCGGGACGAAGCGGGTAACCCCATGAGCGACAGCGAACTGCGGGATGAGCTGGTGACGCTGCTGATTGCTGGCCACGAAACTACAGCCTCTTCCCTCGCCTGGGCTCTATATTGGATGCACCACCAGCCCACCATCGCGGCCAAACTTCAAGAGGAGCTGCAGGATAAGTCTGCCGCGGACGCCCTAGAGCTGCTGAAGCTGCCCTATCTTACCGCCGTCTGCAACGAGGCTCTACGGCTTTACCCGGTGGTTCCCATTACCTTTCCCCGCCGCGTCATGGGGGAACCGTTAGAAATCCGGGGCTACCGGTTGCCGGTAGGTGGCTTGGTTGCCCCCTGCATCTATTTGACCCACCATCACCCCGAGCTGTACCCCCAGCCCAAAGTGTTCCGTCCGGAGCGCTTTTTAGAGCGCCAGTTCTCAGGGTCAGAGTTTATCCCCTTCGGGGGCGGTAACCGGCAGTGCATCGGTATGGCCTTCGCCCTTTTCGAGATGAAGCTGGTCCTGGCCACTCTGCTCAAGCAGTTCGACTTTACCCTAGACTCTACCAATGGCCTAAAGCCCATTCGCCGGGGCCTCACAGTTGCCCCACCTCCCTTCCAACTCCGAGTTCAAAATGTACGCGCTTAACCCACCCGTTGCCAGCCCCTGCTACCTATACTGCCCCGGCCAAGTCGATTACCAAACCGCCTGGCAGTGGCAGCGATCGCTTTTGGCGCAGCGGCGGCAGCATTCCCACCTGCCAGACATTCTCCTGCTGCTGGAGCACCCCCCCACCTATACCCTGGGCAAAGGGTCTTCCCTAGAGTTTGTTAAGTTCGACCCAGAGCAGATGGACGCTGCTCTGCTGCGCACCGAGCGCGGCGGCGAAGTCACCTACCATGGGCCCGGTCAGTTGGTGGGCTACCCCATTCTCAACTTACGTCGCCACAAGCCGGATCTGCACTGGTATCTGCGGCAGCTAGAGGAGGTCATTATTCAGGTGATTGCCCATTGGGGTCTACAGGGGGAGCGGATTGATGGGCTCACGGGCGTCTGGGTAGAGGGCCAAAAGGTGGCGGCAATTGGTATTAAGGCCAGCCGCTGGGTGACCATGCATGGGTTTGCTATCAACGTCTGCCCGGACTTGGCCGCGTTTGAGCAGATTGTGCCCTGCGGCATTAGCGATCGCCCGGTAGGCAGCTTGCAGCACTTTATCCCCGGCCTCACTGTAGAGGCGGTGCAGCAAAAAGTTCAGCTCGCCTTTGAGCAGGTGTTTGACCTAGCGCTGCAGCCCGTTCCACAATTGGAGCTATCCGGCATTTGACCTTGTCATAGCAGCCCATCACCCGTCAAGCAACATGAGCCTCCCCCCTCTCCCTGAGCATTACCAACCGCAGCGGGTAGGAGAGGTGTGGCGCGTCCCCTATCAGGAGCGAGTCGATGAGGCGATCGTCTGGCGGGAGCAGCAGAGCATTTCGGCGGCGACGGACGATGCGCAGCGGGTGGGGCTGCTGCTGATCGATGTGCAGAACACCTTTTGCATTCCGGACTTTGAGCTGTTTGTAGGGGGGCGCTCTGGCCAAGGGGCTGTGGAAGACAACCGGCGGCTGTGCGAATTTATTTACCGTAACCTGGGCCAGATTACCCAAATCGTAGCCACCCTAGATACCCACACCGTCACCCAAATCTTCCACCCCGTCTTTTGGGTCGATGCGGCGGGCGAACACCCTGCCCCCTTTACGGTTATTTCTGCCGATGAGGTTGAGCGGGGCACCTGGCGCGTTAACCCTACCGCTGCCACCCTCACCCCCAATGGCGCGGCTTGGCTGCAGGACTACGCCGCCCACTATGTCAAAACCCTGACCCAAAACAGCAAGTATCCCCTGGTAATTTGGCCCTACCACGGCATTCTGGGGGGCATCGGCCACGCGCTGGTATCGGCGGTGGAGGAGGCTTGCCTGTTCCATAACGTTGTCCGTAGTAGCCCCACCCACCTAGAGCAAAAGGGTAGCAACCCGCTGACGGAGAACTATTCAGCCCTGCGCCCCGAGGTGGAAACAGACCACACCGGCCAGGCGATCGCCGTCCCCAACGCTGCCTTTTTAGAGCGGCTGCTCCGCTTCGACCGCTTGATTGTGGCCGGGCAAGCCCAGAGCCACTGCGTTGCCTGGACGGTGAGCGACCTGCTGTCGGAGCTGCGATCGCTGCGGCCTGAGTTCATTGAGCGGGTGTACCTGCTGGAGGACTGCACCTCGGCGGTGGTAGCGCCAGAAGCCGATTTTACCTCCCAAGCGACGGCGGCGTTTGCCGAATTTGCGGCGGCGGGTATGCACCGCGTTAGGTCTACAGAGGCCATGACCCGCTGGCCGGGAATGGCCTCATAGATGCAAGACGATGGCACCTATGAAATTTTTGCCAGGGTGAAGCGGCTTGTGGCTTAACTCGCGGTATCTAGTGCGATCGCCCTAAAAGCAATGGAATAAAGGCCTCCAGCTATCAACGCTGTGGCGAGGCTGCAAAGCGCTGCCGGTAAAGCCCGCATAAATTGTTGAAAATCTATTGCATTAAGATCTAAGATCAATTAGGTTATTACTAACGATTATCATTAACGTCATCAACAATGACGTTACTCAGTCGCCGAATTACTCTTCATAGCCGCTTGCGAGAGAGCTTTGGCGGGGTTGTAGACCTAGCTCCTAGGTTCTGCATAGCCAGAAATTTTTCTCAAGTATTGACCAACCCCTTAGAGTTAGCCCCTAGATTCAGTAACCTGCTGGGTCTGGTTTTGATGCGCCGTTAATCCACACGCTGGCCAATTGGCCTCACCCACCCCTATGAATGTTACAGAGACCGACGCCTTAATGCCGCTAGAGCTCGACCCTATCGAGCGCTGGGCCGTGTTCGACCGCCTGCAGGCCCTGTCAATTCCCTGTCACTGCGCCTATAACCAGCCCCTACGCGTTCAGGTGGCCACGGTCACGGCAGCGCTGCAGGTGTGGAGCGTCGTGCAGCAGGCGACTCAGCCTCGCCTCGCACTGGCTGAGCGGCTAGAATCTTGCTGGAGGCAGCCTGTCCAATGACGATATCCCCCCCTGAGACTCACCGTCATGTAGCCTACACCAGCCGAGCCCAGGTCTTAACCGGGCAATATGTTGGCATTCTGCGATCGCCAAAGGGAAAGATCAAAGGTCTGTGGCTGCGCTGCGGCGATGAGCAGCATGCTATTACGCTCCCCAAATACCTGCGCCCCATGCTAGTACGCGAGCTGCAGGCCGACAGCGCCCTGCAGGTGTGGGCGCTTCTGGAAGAGGGCGGTTGGCGGGCCATCAACATAGTTCCGTCAACCACCCCTTTGCCCACCAGTGAGGCAGCTCTGCCACAAGCGAATGCTCTGGGTAAGACCGTTACCGCTTGTCTCCAAATTTGCGGCAAAGGGAAATGCGCTAAGCAGGGGAGCTGGGAGCTCGAGCGATCGCTACAGGCTGAACTAGCCGCTAACCCAGACTTGCAGCATGTGTCGGTACAGATGGTCGGCTGTATGAAAGCCTGCAAGCAGGGGCCAAATCTGCGCGTCGCATCAACGGGGCAAGTGGTTCACCGGGCCAATCCATCCCGTGCTCGCGCCGCCCTAGCGCAAGCGCTGACCCATGACCTGTGACCTACTTTTTCTTCCGTCACCAATGCCAAAGCCGCACCCCTCACATAGAGATGCGGCCCTGCCCATCTCAACGAGAGCTACCAGTTGAGCTTGAGGCTGTCGCGGGTAAGGAAGTGGTCCAGATGATAAGCCCGCTCTTCGGTCTTCAGCAAGATCTGCTCGTACAGGTAGCGAGTAGCGCGATCGCCCAAGCTCTCAGCCTGGCTAGCAAGCCGGCGCAGCACGGCAATAACCTCCTGCTCCGCTTTGAGGTCGTGCTCAATCATCAGTCGGCAGCGGTAGGTGTCACTGGCCTCCTGCTCGAAGCAGCACAGCCGTGCCAGTTCGCTAAAGGTTGCTGCTGGAATACCCCCTAGTCCGTGTAGCCGCTCACCCACCTCATGAGCATGGCCCTGCACCTCTTCATAGCTCTCAGAGAAGTACTCATGAAGCATGTAATACTCAGAACCCTCTACGACGAAATGATGCTTTTGATACTGCAGATAGAGAGCGGTGAAGCTGGCGTAGGCGGTGCCAAGACCCTCAGTAATGGGTTCAGTTATCGACTTTTCGAATAGAACGGCATTGCCGGCAATCTCGCCATAAGTCTGCAATAGAGTTTCAGTGGTAGGCATGGCTGTCTCCTAGTCCTAAAAAGAAAATGAAAGCGGTCAGCTTCTATGATGCCAACAACTTTAGCATTGTTCACAATTGTCGGCTACAGAAATTGCAAAATATCGACCAAAAGCCTGATTGCACCTTACAAATATCGATACTGATTTTCAATAAGTTGTAAGTACTGAAACTAATTTTCAATAGCTCAAATCCTTCTTGATTAGCTTTTTGCAATGAATCTACCAGAATTTATGTCAACTGAATCTCGACACTTTGACGTGCTAAAGTCTCTTCTAAACCAAAAAGGCTTTCGACTGACGAGTCAGCGGCAGAAAATATTAGAAATTCTAGAAAATACGGCTAAAGGTGAACATTTGAGTGCTGAAGAAATTCACCAGAGCTTATCGCAAGATGAAGGTATTGGTATTTCTACCATTTATAGAACGCTACATCTAATGGTTGATTTAGGCCTATTGAGAGAGCTAGATCTATCTGAAGATAGAAAATACTATGAGCTCAGCACGCCGTTTATGAATCAACACCACCATCTTGTTTGTCCGCAGTGCGGCTCTGTCAAAGAATTTGAGGAAGATTCAATTACAAAAGTAGGTATGAGCGAAGCTCAAAGCCGCGGATTTTCTCCGTTAGATTGCCAGTTTACTGTGCAAGCTATCTGCCCTAGCTGCCAGAGTAAGAGAGATAATAGAAATTAAGTATGGCAACCATCACACTAATTAGGATGTAGGTTAGGGAAGTAGACGACAGGCCATCCGCCATAGCAAATCCATACAGCGAAGTTCCGCGCCTTCGTAGACCAGCATGCCGACAAGACCCAGAAGCAGATGGCCCATTTATGGACAGCAATTCTCAGTTTGGCGAAAGGGTAGCCGAGTACTTCAGATGCTCAGGGCACAGCTTGCCACGCGCAAGACCTTCTTCGATGACCTGCGGACACTGACCCGCTACATGTACTTTGATAGCTGGGACCATTTGCCCTCCTTCATGATTGAAGGCCTGGAGTAGACCCACCCCCCAACACCAGCTAACTCCCTAAACTGAGAATTGCTGGTTTTTGCTATCCAGGGGCGCGCGCCGTCGTCTACATTGTGGATTAGCTGAACAATACAACTGAATCTTTATGGGAGTTTCCACCCAAACTCTGGATGCTGGCTGGGCGGCGCTAAAGCGCTCGATCATGTACTACCGGGGAAAAGCGGTCGGTACCGTCGCCGCTTGTGATGAAACGGTAGACCCGCTCAACTACGACCAGTGCTTCACGCGGGATTTCGCCGTTTCTGCTATCGCCTTCCTGCTGCGGGGCGAGACGGAGATCGTCCGCCACTTTCTTGAGATCACCCTGGAGCTGCAGAGCCGCGAGCGGCGCATGAACTACTTTAAGCCGGGTCCAGGCGTGATGCCTGCCAGCTTCAAGGTGGTCCATGACGGCAATGAAGAGCATCTGGACTCCGATTTTGGGGAGCAGGCGATCGCCAAAGTGGCCCCCATCGATGCCGTATTTTGGTGGCTAATTCTGCTAAAGCTCTATACCAGCGCCAGCGGCGACACAGCCTTTGCCCAGCAGTGGAATGTGCAAAAAGGGATTCGCTACATCCTGGATCTGTGCCTCACCAACCGCTTTGACCTATTCCCCACGCTGCTGGTGCCCGATGGCTCCTTCATGATTGACCGGCGCATGGGGGTATATGGCTATCCTTTAGATATTCAGGTGCTGTTCTTTGGGGCGCTGAGGGCCGCCCGCAGCCTGCTGCGCCCCAGTAGCGAAAACATCCTCTACGCGAAGGCCGTCAGCGAGCGGATCACCAATTTAACTAACTACATCCGCCAGTACTATTGGCTAGATGTGGACCAGCTGCGGCAGATCTACCGCTACCGCTACGACGAATTTGGCCTCACCTCAGATAACCACTTCAACATCTATCCCGATGCCATTCCCCCTTGGCTGGAGAGCTGGATCACTGACAACGGCGGCTACTTTGTCGGCAATGTGGGTCCGGGGCAGATGGACTTTCGCTGGTTTGCCCAGGGCAACCTGCTCAGCATTGTGGTGGGTTTGGCGGATAAGCCAGAAGCCCATGAGATCTTAAATCAGGTAGAAGGGCGGTGGTCGGACCTGGTGAGCGCCATGCCCATTAAAGCCTGCTACCCAGCCCTAGAAGGCCGGGACTGGGAAATTATTACCGGCTGCGACCCCAAAAACACCCCCTGGTCGTACCACAACGGCGGCTCTTGGCCATTCATGCTGCTGTGGCTGGCGCTGGCGGCGATGAAGCTCAAGCGCAACGCCCTGGCGGAGCGGGCCCTGCAGCTTGCAGATAAGCGCCTAGAGGCAGACCAATGGCCCGAATATTACGACGGACGCTGCGGACGGCTGATTGGGAAAGACGCCCGGCTGTTTCAGACTTGGACCATTGCGGGTTTTTTGGCTAGCCGTGAATTACTGAACGACCCCGAAAAGCTCTCCTGGTTTGACTTTGACAATATTATGGTAACCGCCCACTAGGCGGCGGCGGGATACAATGGCGGGCATGGCGCTGAATTTTTTCCAGTCCTTTAAGGCCGGTTCCGGGAAAGCCTTGGGTGGCCGCTACACTCTCCTCAAGCCGCTGGGGGAGGGAGGCTTTGGTCATACCTTTTTAGCCAAAGACCTGCACCTGCCAGGCCATCCCCAATGCGTCATCAAGCAGCTCAAGCCCAGCGATCGCCGCCCCAGTCAGCTCCAGGTGGCCCGGCGGCTATTCGACACCGAAGCCCAGGCACTCTATCACCTGGGCACCCATCCGCAAATTCCCCGGCTGCTGGCCCACTTTGAGGACAACGGCGAATTCTATCTGGCCCAAGACTTCATCGACGGTCATTCCATGGCGGAGGAGTTCGAGGCCACCCCCTGGAATGAGGCTAAGCTCGTCACTTTCTTAGGGGATGTGCTGGGCATCTTGGCCTTCGTCCATCAGCAGCAGGTAATTCACCGGGATCTAAAGCCCGCCAACCTAATTCGCCGCCGCCGCGACAATCGCCTAGTGATGATCGACTTTGGGGCGGTGAAGCAGGTGCGCACCCAGCTTGCCGTCGACCAGCCCAACGCGCCTCGCACGGTGGTGATTGGCACTCAGGGCTACATGCCCAGCGAGCAGTTGGTGGGCCAGCCCCGCTTCAGCAGCGACGTCTATGCAGTAGGGGTAATGGGCGTGCAGGCATTGACGGGACAGCCACCAGAAACCCTACTCCGCAGTCCTAACACTGGCGAGCTAGACTGGCACCGCCATACCCAGGCGTCGTTCGAGCTGGTCACCCTAATTGATAAGTTGGTGCGCTATGACTTCCGCACCCGCTACCGCGATGCGCAAGCGGCCCTAGCGGCCCTCAAAGCCTTGCCGCCTCACCTCAGTCAGCATATTCCCTCAAAGCCCGCTAAAAAGAGCGATCTACCCAACGCTTGGTCCCCAAATGACATTCCCGATGCGCCCATCCCCCCTGCAGCAGAGACCCAGCAGACGGTGGCGGTGGTAGGGCGCTCGCCCGCTGATGCCGCGACCCATACTCCTGCGGGTAGCCTCGATCCATTGCCCGCCCCGCCCATT
>JBCCAG010000821.1:0-2120 GCA_039814955.1 Cyanobacteria bacterium P01_A01_bin.135 | reverse complement strand
TTGTTGCCGGTAGACAGCAGCAGGTGGCCAAACTTATTAGATAGCGCCATCAGCAGGTTGCCGCGGATGCGGGACTGCAGGTTCTCTTCAGCAACGCCAAACTCTGTGCCATCAAATAGCTCCCCCAGCGCTCCGTCGTAGCCCTGCATCAAGGGTTTGATGGGTACGGTCTCGGTGCGAATGCCAAGGTTGCGGGCCAACTGCTGAGCATCGCTGACCGAATGCCCCGAGCTGTAGGGTGAGGGCATCAGCACCCCCAGCACATTGTCGGCCCCCAGCGCTGCCGTGGCGATCGCCGCCACCAAAGCCGAATCAATGCCGCCGCTCAATCCCAGCAGCACTTTAGAGAAGCCGCATTTGTGCACATAGTCCCGCACACCGAGCACCAGCGCCCCCCACAGCTCCGCCGCCTCGCTCTCAGCGAGCGGGTTAACCTTGGCCGGCTTGAGCCGCTGCGCCTGCGGATCAAATTCGACGACGAGAAAGTCAGAAACGAAGGCCTGAGCACGGCAGACCATGGCACTGTCACCGGGGTTCACCCCGACGCTGCTGCCATCAAACACTAGGTCGTCATTGCCCCCCACCTGGTTTACATAGACGATGGGGCAGCCGTGGCGGGTGGCGGCGTGGGTGAGCATGGCCTCTCGCAGGCGCTGCTTCCCCAAGCTGTAGGGTGAGCCGGACACGTTGATGATTAGGTCAGCCCCTTGACTAGCTAGGTCCGCTAAGGGATCGCTGCTGTAGCTGCGCCGTCCCCAAAACGCCTCGTCGTTCCACATATCCTCGCAGATGGTAATGCCCAGGGAAACGCCATCAATTTGATAGAGCCCGTTGCCTGCTGCAGAGGCAAAGTAGCGCTGGTCGTCGAACACGTCGTAGGTGGGCAGCAGGCGCTTGTGAAATTGAGCTTGGACTGTGCCTCTCAGCAGGGCAATGCTATTGAACAGCGGCTTCTCTCCCTGCTCCTCCGCCTGAGGGTTGGGCTGGGCGTAGCCCACCAACGCATGGAGCTGGGGGGGGAGCTGGGCCGCTAGACTGGTCAACTGCTCCTGCATGGCGGCTACGAAAGCAGGGCGCAGCAGTAAATCCCGAGGTGGATACCCAGAAAGGGACATCTCGGGTGTAACCAGCAGCGTTGCCCCCGCCGCCGCTGCTCGCTCGGCTGCCTGGGCAATCTTGGCGGCATTGCCGGGCAGATCGCCGATGATGGGGTTGAGCTGAGCGATCGCAATTTTCATAGGGGTGGCGGTGAAATAGGGCGGATTGACTGGGATGAGGCAACTAGACAAACACCAGGGGCTTGTCCTTGAGCGGCGCAAACTTGTCGGCGTCGAAGCGGTACAGGGTTGCGGGCCGCCCGGCCCCGCGGGAGAGCTTCAGCCCGGTATCGGTCAAAAAGCCGAGCTTCAGCAAGCGAGCACGGAAATTGGAGTAGTCGGAGAACTGCTCCCCCAGTACGGTGCAGTAGAGCTGGTATAGCTCGCCGAGGGTGAAGCGCTCGGGGAGCACCTCAAAAGCGATTGGACTGTATTCGAGCTTGTTGCGCAGGCGCTGGTAGCCGTAGGCGAGAATCCGGTTGTGGTCGAAGGCGAGCTGGGCTGTTTGGGCAACGGGGTGCCATTTGGTGTGCGGGTCTGCCACTAGCGCTGCCTCGGTGTAGCGCACCAGGGCAAAATAGCTCACCGATAGGTAGCGCTCCTCTCCTGGGGTAGCCGCGTCGCCATCGAAGGTGTAGAGCTGCTCTAGGTAGAGGTTATCAGCGCGAATCTTTTCCCGCAGGGTTCGGTAGGCCGCGGCTTCTAGGGATTCATCCCCACAGACTAGGGTGCGCGGCAAGCCCCACTGCAGGCGATCGCCCTCCTGATGACGGGCCAGCAGCACCAGCAGCTGGGCTTGGTCGGCATCCACCGAAAAAATAACGCTCTCCACCCCCACCGTCACAGTAGCGGGCCGGTTGGCAGGGTTGTCCACTACGCTTCGTCGTGACATGCGTACAGATGCTCTTGATGAATGTAGGCTTCAACATGGGGAGGGACGGCGGTTGTGTCCCCCTCCCGGTAGGCAGAGGAGGAGACGGGCAAGCCGGTAATCTCAGCCACCTCCACCTGAGCACCCATCTG
>JBCCAG010000610.1:0-3082 GCA_039814955.1 Cyanobacteria bacterium P01_A01_bin.135 | reverse complement strand
TTAATCTTTTGCCGTAGACTCATGCGGAACGTGGGTTTGCTGAGTGGCTAGCCACCGGTAAATGGTGTGGGAAAGTGCTGTGTCAGAAGACACGGCCTACCTCTCGATAACCAAACGCTGGGGAACTCCATGGGTGCTAAACTTCCGGGCATTATCTCTGCAGGGCTGCTGACAGCGTCTGCCGTGGGTGGCACGGCGATCGCGGCTCCAGCCGTGTCGGCCGAAAGGACATCTGAAGCGTCGCAGCAGCTGCACATCGCCTCTAGCTGGCCGGCTACCCCTGCCGCCCCCCAGTCTCCTGATTCCCAGGCCCGCTCCATCGGCTGGCCCCACTTAGAAGATATCCGCGCCCAGGTCCCCGCCGATTGGGCCCTGCGGCTACCGTCTCACCTCCCGGAGGCCTTCCTACCCCCCGAAACAGGGGCCTACCACGTGCGCGTTTTTGCATTTGACGACCCCAAAAGCCTGCATATCGGCTTTTTCCACTGCAGTTCCGGGGCACAGAGCTGTCTGGTGAGTAGTCTAACGGTGGATAGCGCCGCCTCCCCCCAGGCCCAGCGGTCCTGGCAGCGATATGCCCAGCAGGGAAATCTGGTTCCCGTCATCAATCAGCTCCCGGGCTACCGGCTAGCGGCAGATGGGGCCACGGGCTTGGTGTCCCTGATGTGGCAGCAGGACGACCTGATCTATACCCTCAGCGGTCCGCCTCAATCCGGTTTAACGGAGTTTGCCCGCCTCATTGCCCAGGGGTCCCCAGTAGATATGTCGCCCAGGGCGATCGCTGCTACCCCTGTTCCCGACCCGCTACCGCTATCGGCCCCGCTACCACAACGAGACCCTGCGGCGATCGCCAATGGGCCGCAACCTAGCCCCAGCATAGCCCCTGAGCCCGCCCCTACCCTCACCCAGGCAGCGCCCACCGCCGTGGTGGTGCTTCCCCAGCGCCCTGCCGAAACGGTGCCCACCCCAGAAATTTTCTACGAGGCCGCCCCCCTCATCCAGGTGACATCGGTCTCCTCCCTCTCCGACGTGCAGCCAACGGACTGGGCTTTTGAAGCGCTGCGCAGCCTCATTTCCCGCTACGGCTGCATCTCCGGTTTCCCCGACGGCACATTTCGGGGGGAGGCCAGCCTCACCCGGTATGAATTTGCCGCTGGCCTCAACGCCTGCTTGGCCAGCATCACCGCCAACCTCGACCAGATTCAGCTCAACCAACAGGACGCAGCCACCCTCAGCCGGCTGCAAGAGCAGTTCGAGGGGGAGCTAGCGGCCATTGCGGGCAGCGTTGACAGCCTGGAGTCCCGCACCGCGGCGCTGGAGGCCCAGCAGTTCTCCACAACAGTGAAGCTGTTTGGCCAGTCCATTTTTGGCCTGGTGCTCCCTGCTGGGGGCGATCCCCCTGGTCTGGGCAACAGCAACCTGTTTTTTGCCCACCAAACCCAATTTAATTTAATTGGCAGTTTAGGCAACGGGGCGGACTTTTTCCGGGTGGGGCTGTCTACCGGTAACTTTGACAACGGTGGGGCGGCGGGGCCAGCGGCCCTGAATACCAACATGGCCCTGCTGTCCTTTCAAACCGATACGGACAACGACATTGAGCTCAGCGCCCTAGAGTATCGGTTCGCCACCTTCGACGACCGGGTGGTATTCACCATCAAGCCCGTGGGCTTTAGCCTCAGCAGCGTTTTGAGTTCTAACTCTCCTATCTCCAACGCCGGGCAGGAGGTCATCTCCCGGTTTGCGGAAGAGAGCCCACTGTTCAAGATTGGCAGCCTAGAAACGGGGATAGGGGCAGACTGGCTGATTGTCGATCGGCTGCGGCTGCAGGTCGCCTACGGGAGCCGCAACGCGGCGGTACCCGGACGGGCCAGCAGTGGCGTTGACGATGACCACAACGCCTTAGGTGTGCAGCTGCTGTTTACACCCTTCGACCGGGTAATCGGCGGGCTCACCTACGTGTATGGCTTTGCAGAAGATGGGCGACTCGATACCGCCACCGGCAGCTTCAACGCCGACATTTCTGGCGGGTTTAACCAGTTCTCTCGCATCCACGCTGTGGGGGCGTCGCTGCAGTGGCAGCTCTTTGAGCGACTGGTGTGGGGGGCCTGGGGTGGGCTGATTTACACCGAGTCGATGGAGAGCTCTGTCAGTGATGGTCGGCCCAGGGCGGGGGTAACTACGTTTGGTACCGCTTTACGGCTGGCGGACCCCTTTGGTCGGGAGGGGGATGTGCTGGGGCTATTTTTTGGCCAGCCGCCGAAGCTGGTGGGGGGGGACCAGATCACTCCCGATGACGCGACCGCCCTCCACTTTGAGGCGTTCTACCGGTTCCGGCTCAATGACAATATCTCTCTGACGCCGGGGATTTTTTACGTCACGAATCCAGGGCATATCGAAGATAACGACGACATAGTGGTGGGCACCATGCGCACGACATTTGAGTTTTAGTGAATAGATGAGCAGTGTCTGCCCAGCCCCCTACAGGCACAGCTTTGCGGCACTGCTGCCAGCGCGGGGATTGGTCTTCAGATAGTCAGCAAGGCGATCGCACCCGGTGGCCATCAGCTGCTCCAGCTCAAACAGCCAGGGAATGACGCTCTGGTCGTCGCTACCGCTCACCATCAGGGTGCCGCTGGCATCCATCGCCAGGCTGGTGATAGCGCGGCTGTGGCCCGATAGCTCCCGAATCATGGTTCCAAAACTGTCGTCATCTAGGGACCAGAAGGCAATCCGGGTGGCCCCCGCAGAAATCAAGGTGCGGCCATCGGGGTGAAATACAATTTCGCTGGCGTCCCCCAGGTTAACGGCAATATCCTGGGGTTCAGGGTTCGACTCGCGCCACAGCCGAATCGGGCCTTCCGAGCTGGCCGCCGCGAGCCAGCTGCCGTCAGCGCTAAACGCGACGCTGCGAATCGCCGTCCCGTCGATCTCTCGGGTTTCTAGCAGGCTGCCGTCGCTGAGGTTCCACAGCTTCACCGTTCCATCCCAGCTTCCCGAGGCGAGCTGGGGACGAGACCGATGGAAGCTAAGGCTCGTGACGCCGTCGGTGTGGTCCTCTAGGGTGTGAATTAGCTGGTGGGTT
>JBCCAG010000581.1:0-3215 GCA_039814955.1 Cyanobacteria bacterium P01_A01_bin.135 | reverse complement strand
TGCTGACAAAAGCTTTAACTTTGCGGCCAGCATCATGAAATATCGGTATGAATCTCAGCGTTCCGGCTATCTTCCTATCTCAAGTGGGTACCATTTCAATACAGAGTACTGTACCCGCACTGGTAGGTTTCTCGCTACGGCAGGTTCGCTACAGCAGGCCCGGTCTCTGGTCCCTATCTGGCCCGCACCGCATTGAGATAATAAGGATTGGTAAGTAATTATGACGACTCCCGTTATCGCTATTGGCCTAGATGCAGCGCAACCAGACGTCATGGAGTCCTGGATGTCTCAGGGCCATTTGAAAACGATGGCCCGCCTGCGAGAGCAGGGAACCTATGGCCGCTTGGAAAACTTCTCTGCGTTTAGCGCTGAAACCCCTTGGACAACCTTTGCGACCGGCTGCATGCCGCAAAAGACAGGGTACTGGTCCCCGCTGAAGCTGAAGGATGGCACCTACGAAGTTAAGACGCGAGCGGCCTACGAATACGAGGAATTTCCGCCCTTCTACGCTCTAGGTGACGACTACCGGGTGGCGGCATTCGACGTCCCCCAGGTCCGCCTCAACGAAAACATCAATGGACTGCAGGTGAATGCTTGGGGAGCCCACTCACCCCAAATCCCCAGTGGTTCGCTGCCAGCCGGGCTATTTGAAGAGCTAACGGGCACCTACGGCGAGCATCCCGGTCTACATAAAGACTACTCGGTATGCCTGGACCTCAAGGCCACAAACCGGCTGCGCAAGGTACTGACAACGGGCGTTTCCCGCCGCTCTGCCATCTGCCAAGATATTCTGCAGCGAGAGCGCTGGGACCTATTTCTAACGGTGTTTGGCGAGGCCCACGCCGCTGGTCATAACTTCTGGCAGCTCAGCCAACCCGACCATCCCCTCTATGACACCTTTAAGTCAAAAATAACCAGCGATCCAATGCTGGAGACCTTCATTGCCATAGACCAAGCGCTAGGGGAGATTTTGAGCAAAGCCCCCGAAGACGCCCGGGTAATGATCTTCTCGGCTCACGGCATGGGGTCTAATACTATGGACCTGCCCAGCACGACGATTTTGCCCGAATTTCTCTATCGGCTCAGCTTCCCCGGAGAGTCTCTGCTCTTTAGCAATGACGCTGAGGGAGAGCTCCCGCCGCCGTTCCCCAAAATGGAGAACAACTACTGGGAGCGCCACATCTGGGGTACGAAGGCGGACAACAATGCCCTGCGCACCTTCCTGCGCCGCCGCACCCCCAACAAGCTCTACAAGTTCGTGGAAGGTTTCATCGACCCTGAGCAAGCGGGTGAAATCATCTCGCCGTTCCGGCTAGGGAAGAAAACCCAAGTAGTGCCCTTCCAGCCCGCCGCTTGGTACGCACCGCTGTGGCCCAAAATGAAGGCGTTTGCCCTGCCTAGCTTTGCTGAGGGATATGTGCGCGTCAATGTAGAGGGACGCGAGCCGAATGGCCTAGTGGCTCAGGAAGACTACGATGCTTTCTGCGATGATCTAGTGGAAAAGATTGGTCGCTTGAAGGACGCCAGAACTGGCGTGCCCATGGCCCAGGAAATTATCCGCATGCGCCGCTCGGCGATGGAGGACAACCCTAAGCTGCCCGACGCCGACATCGTTGTGGTGTGGCAAGAAGAGTACGCCAGCGACTCTGTAGAGAGCCCAGATGTCGGCCGCATCGGCCCGGTGCCCCACTACCGCTCCGGTAGCCATCGCCCCGAAGGCTTCTTCATGGCATCCGGCCCTGGAATTGAACCTGCAGCCACCCACGACGGGGGCCATGCGTTGGATATCTCCCCCACGGTTCTGGAACTGATGGGTGCGCCAATTCCAGACTACCTGGAGGGTAAGCCGCTGGGGCTGCTGCGGAAAGAGGCACCCGTGGGTTAGACCACCTGCTTACTGCTGGATAGCCGCCTAGCGCTTGCCGCGATCGCTAAGGAGTTTCTTACCCCAACCGCGATCGCGGCCTCCTTTTTGTGGGGGTGGCCTGGTACATTATGGAGTACCCTTTGCTCCCTTTAGCGAATGCCTCAGTCCACCCCTATCTCCGTCACTGTCCCCGCCACCACGGCCAACCTCGGCCCGGGGTTCGACTGCATTGGGGCAGCGCTGAGTTTCTACAATCGGTTCACCTTTACCCCCAGCGACGCACTGTCGATTACCGCCACCGGCATAGGGGAAGACCGCGTGGCAAAAGATGCTTCAAATCTGGCTTACCGGGCCTTTGAGCAGTTTTATCAAACCGTAGGTCAGCCTCCTCCCGCTGTCCAGCTCTCGATTCAGCTTGGGGTGCCCTTGGCCCGCGGCCTAGGCAGCTCTGCCACCGCCATTGTGGGCGGACTGCTGGGGGCCAATGCCCTGGCTGGCTCCCCCCTCACCCAGGACGAGCTGTTGTCTATGGCGATCGCCATAGAGGGCCACCCGGACAACGTGGTTCCGGCCCTGCTAGGGGGCTGCCAGCTCACGGTCATGGCAGCGGACGGCCCAGTGATCTGCCCAATTGCCTGGCACGAGGACATTGTCCCCATCGTCGCCGTTCCCAACTTTGAGCTCTCTACCCGACGGGCGCGGGAGGTGCTGCCGAAATCTTACGACCTAAAGAGCGCTGTGTTTAGCGGTTCGCGGGTGGGCCTGCTGGTGCGCGGCCTGGAGACGGGGCAGCCGCAGTGGCTTGCAACAGCATTACAGGATGCCCTGCATCAGCCCCACCGCAAGGCGTTGATTGCGGGTTACGATGCCGTCCATCAAGCGGCCCTTGACGCGGGCGCTTACGGCCTGGTCATTAGCGGGGCGGGACCCACCCTCCTGGCAATGGCATCCTCTGACCAGGCCGCTCAGATCGCTGATGCCATAAAAGTGGCTTGGCGGCAACAGGGAACGACAGCAACCGTGTCTTGCCCTAAGCTAGAGCGCGGCAGTGCGCAGGTTACCGCTGGGTCACCCCCTTAAATTTGCAGTCCCCCATCCACCTCGGGTTGGGCGGCTTCGCCCGTGGGGCCAAACAGCAGCTCGCCGCTGGTGTAGGTGGTGCCAAAGGTCTCCGCTAGGCTGACCACCTGCCGGACTGCGGAGCGCAGATCTTGCTCCTGCAGGGTGGAGAGCGGGTGTAGGTAGGTGGCGACAACGGTACCGTCGCTGACAGCGTAGCGGGCATCGAGGGTGGTGTGGAAGTTAGCAATCAGGATATTGCCGACTTGGGCCGGAGTTAGGTCCTCTG
>JBCCAG010000367.1:0-4603 GCA_039814955.1 Cyanobacteria bacterium P01_A01_bin.135 | reverse complement strand
CCCCCCGCTTGAGCACCAGCGGGCTATACTTAGTTCGCACCGGTAAAATATGCTCAAACCGGTTCTCTCCGCCTTCTTTTAAAGTTTCAGTTTGCATATCGACGCTGAGGCCAGTGACGCTTTGGAACCGGGTTTCCACGGCATCCTTACCAAATGGCACCTCTTGAAAGATGACGTCAAAAAAGAAGCTGACGGGGGGATAGCGGATCATAGGGTTTACCGGCGGCTAGGGGAAGGTGTTCCGTCAAAAGTAGCGGCTACTTGTACTCAACATTGAGTCCTTCATGGACGATTTCGATGGTTTCGATGGCGGCTTCGTTGCCGTCTGCCTTTAGGTCCGTCGACTGCACTTTGGTAGGCCAAGCTGCCTTAATTTTCCACACCACAACCGGCTCGTGGGTTTCGTTCAGTAGGCTAATGGTGAGGTCCCGCCGCTCAATGGTGTTCAGCGCCACCGTATTCCACCAGTCCACAAAGTCGGCGTCGCCTTTAAAGGTGCCGCGCTTCATGGTGATGTTGCCGTACTTTTGCCGCCCCGGCATCTTGAGGGAGTGATACTCGGGCATATTGCCCTCCCGATATTCGATCACTTCGGTTTCAATATCGAGCCCAGAGACTTCGGTGAAGCCAAGGCGAGAGCCGCCCCACTCGACTTGATAATGAAACTTGGGTAAGGGATATGTTGTCATGGGTAGTTAACCTATTCGCTTCGCTACTGGAGATTGACTTCAATTCAGCGCCAGCCACCGCACAAATGCCGCCGGGATCGCCCTAGCTTTCCTGCATCTTGTGGGAGAACTTGAGAATAATAAATTCTGCTGGCCGCACCACCGCCATACCAATTTCCACAATCATGCGCCCCTCTAAAATATCCAGCGCCGTCATCGTTTCACTGAGCCCCACCTTGACGTAAAACGCCTGCTCGGGTTTCGCTCCGGCTAGTGCCCCGGCCCGCCACTGCAAAATCAAGAAATTCTCGATCATTGCCTTCACCCGGGTCCAGGTATTGGCGTCGTTGGGCTCAAACACAAAGGCTTCTGTCGCCTTTTTAATCGACTCTTCCGCCATGTTGAAGAAGCGCCGCACGGGCACGTAGCGCCACTCGTTGTCGTTGCCCGCCAGGGTTCTCGCTCCCCAAATTAGAGTACCTTTACCGGTAAAAGCACGAATCGCGTTAATGGACTTGCCCGTCGGGTGAACGTTCAGATCGCCCTGCTGGTCGTTAGTAATTTTGAGGGTAGGCTTCACCACCGACGCCAGGGCAACGTTAGCGGGTGCTTTCCAGACGCCGCGAGTGTTGTCGGTTCTAGCGTACTGACCCACCACTAAAGGAGAGGGGGGTAGCGTCAAGGGCATTTGGTCGATGGCCGCCTTGATCAGCGCATATTGGGTGCCGTCCCCATCGTTAGCAGGATTGTAAGTACTCATGGTGCCGTCAGGTGAAGGGGCCTCACCATTGGTGCTGCGCAAAATTGTGACCGCCGCCTCGTCATCGCTGCGATAGTTGAAGATGGTCTCAATGTTGGGCGTATAGCAAGCCCCGTACTTGAGGTTGTCCCTGGGCAAGCTCAGATCCCGAAAATCCCCTGCCGCATCGAGGATGGTTCGCGGCGACTGCACCATCTTCAGGTCCATCACCGTGAATCTGTCCTGCAGTTTGCCGCACTGGTTGAGGGCGTTCTCCATCAGGGTGCCATAGTTTGCATTAGTGAGGGCTTGGCTCTCAGGAAACACTAGGAGCGTTACTTCATCTTCTTTCGCAACTTCCGCTAGTCCCTTTTGAAGGGGGTCTAAATCGACTGACCCAGCCATGGGACCAACGGAGACGATATAGCAAGGACCACCACCATTGGCAAAATACGCCTGCATGGCGTAATACATGATGTGCGGGCTAGGGTCCGTTATCTTAGCAGCTGCCTGGCGGTCGAGGAGGGCGTTTTGCCCGTCGACCGTATCTTGAATCGTCACCTCAATGGTCTGCTCATTGATGGCCCCACCAAAGAACCGCTCGTACTCCAGCAGCGATGTAATCCGAATCGGGCGTAGGATCGGCCCGGCTGAATCATCAGTATGCAGATTCTCTACGCCGATCTTCGCTATCTGCGTATACCCGATGAAGGCAGGAATTGCGGTTTCAACTTCGGCCACTGATGGAGGAAACTTGGAGATCTCCTCGATGAATACGCCTGGAACTTTATAGGTGCTTGGCATAGGACGTCGGTGGGTAAAAGGTAGGATTTAGAGGTAGATATCGGAGAAAATCTGCGTAACCTGGCGGTCTTCCGAAAGCTCTGGCTTAATTTGCGCCGTAGTCGGGGCTGGAAGCGGGTCATCCCGGCAGTCATTGAAAAAAGCTCGGGGCCGCGTCTGCAGACCAACCGGCTGGGCGGTGACATAGGTATGAGCATCGATCAGCGTTAGGCTGTTGGGCAAGCTGGCGGCATCGCAGCCGTGGGGCTGCTGATAGCGGTAGCGCCAGCGCGTAGCCCGGTTTTTAAAGCGAATCACGTAGGTCTGCGGCTGAATTAGGGTCTGCTGGCCCTGGGGCTGTAGCGGTGCGATCGCCGGCGAAATTAAATCGGAATTGAGCAAAATCTCAACTAGGGCAAACGCATTGGGGGGCTCACCGCGGGCCGTAAACAGGAATTCGCTGCCCGGAGCCTGGTCTTGAAACCGGTACCGCCCAGGGCTTAGACCCGCGAGGTCGAGACTGACGGGAAAAGGCTCACCGGCAGCATGACCCTCAGGCACCTCAACCTCGCGGCTAAAGGCCATCTGCTCATTGCTGTCCTTGAGCTGAAATTGAACTAGATTCCCAGGATTTGCCGAGGCAATGGTGCGGGTGAGGTAACGGCCCTGTTTTGGCAGGCGATCGCCCGCCGAAACGTACTGGCTATCGGGCAGAGTTTCCCAGGCTTGGGGGGTTGGAACTCCAGGCGCATCTTGTAGAGGCTGTAGGGCTTCAAGGGTATTGCCGCCTTGGCTCACCATCTGCCCCAATTGGTAAGCGGCCCCGGCCTCATAGGGGGGCAAGGGCCGGGTCAAGAAAATTGCGTGGCCCTGATTGTTCCACAGATTGGAAAAGTAGTAGAGCTGGTGGCGAGCATCTGTGAGAGGCAAGTTGGTGTAGTTGACAAAGCTGCGATCGCGCACCGTAAGCCAAAAGGTGAGGCGATAAGGGCGATCGGCGGCAACAACCGTTTGAAATTGCCCTGACGAGCCGTTGTCAGCTGTGGGCGCATCATCCACGTTGGCAAATAGACGGCCCCCGGTTGGTTGAGGCCGAAATACCCAGCGCAGATTGCGGAGCACTCTCTCGCAGTCCGCCGTGGGAATTAGCCTTAGCGCATCGGAGATATCATAATTACTCGGCAGGGTCGTGGGCGGCGAGGCGGGTTGACCTAAGTAAAAGTCGTGCCAGAGCGCCAGCGTTACGACTTCTTTGTAGATAATCTTCACGGCCAACCCTCCTACCTCACTCGTTGACGTAGATTTCGGTAATCACATCGCCTTCGCCTTCACGCTTTTCGGCCTCTAAGGCAACTACCCGCACCCGGTAAAGAACGAAGGGAACCTGCTTACCTCCTAAAGCCCCCCAAAGGTGGTTCAGCTGCTCAAAGGTGAGGCTATGGAGCTCAGGAAGGATTTTAATCTCCTGAGAAATGCTGGTGGCGCTAGGGACTGTTGTAAACGAGAGCTCTTTTTTCCACTGAAAAAACTCGATGACCCGCGACAGCAGCCGAAGACCAGTTTCATACTGATTGTGAAGTGCAGAAAACAGAACAAAAAGGTTCAGACTTACGGGAGGGTTTTTATACAAGGTGCGACCATTCGCCACTCGATAGAAAGGCGCATTCTTAAGCGTTGTTTCTTCTTGTAAATTAACCAAACTCATCACAATATGTCCCGTGAGCTGGTTATTAGATCCCCCTAGCTCTTCCGCCATCGCAATGTTGTCGACGACGACGACTTGCCCAGGGCCAAGCTCGGGCTCAAACTCAAGAATATAGCGCTGTAGGGCAAGCTGAATCAGCCTCATCGCATCCGAGATCATGAGCCTCTAAACGAGCTAATTTACCAGTGATTTCGAGCAGCAGAATAGACCCTGAATCTGCTAGGTCTGATGAGGCGAAAATAAATAGCGCGCCAGTCAGAAAATTAATAGCAGCGATTTCAGGTGATGCCGAGAGCAAAAGCGCAGCAGTAGACTAGACAGCGGGGTAGCTGCATTTACATCCCTATACAATCTGCCGATTACCGAGCTCTCTATCTAAAGGCAAGGTTAGCTCTCATTACGACTCAAATTCACCCAAATGAAACATTTTTTTATATACCAGGATAAATTTTTGAGTATTTCCGTAGATTTAGAAATACAAAATAATGTAAAGGCCCCAATAGTTGCCCATGGATATGGATAAGTACGTATCCCCAATTGGACGAAAGGGGGAGCAACCCTCGGCGAGGGTTGCTCCCCCTGACAGCTACATTTGCTTACGGCGTTCTACAGCAATTCTCAATGACGGGAGACCCAGATTTGGGAGGTGGCGGCGCGCCGCCACCGCCCAAAATCCCACCGACAGGAACAATGCTGGACTTACTGTTG
>JBCCAG010000518.1:0-3608 GCA_039814955.1 Cyanobacteria bacterium P01_A01_bin.135 | reverse complement strand
TAAGGCCATTGCGTTTAGCGCTCCTCGGTGTCTGCACTGCCGAGGGCCCTGCAATAGGTCACTTTACTTCTACTACGGAGATTCATTATGGGTCTACAGAAACCTGTTCTCAGCACCCTCTCTGCGATCGCTCTAGCCACCATCGCTGTTCCAGCCATTGTCTTAGAAGCGTCGGCCCAGCTAACGGCCCCCTACGTTTCAGGGGCGGGTACCCTAGACCGCAACCAGGACCACTTTGTCGATATCGAAGCGGCAGGCGGCCCCCTGGAGCGCGTCAAGGTGGTCTGCGTGACATTCCACCAGCTGGAAGACGTCAAGGTTGTCGATGGAGACGGCAATGATATTCCCCACACCGTTAATTACGGGTTCGAGGAGTTTACGGTTACCTTTGATGAGCCTATCCCTGAGGGGGAAAAGGCACGCTTTGTGCTGGTGGATTCCCGCGTACGGGGCCGCCGTACGGGGCTAACCATTCCCTACCGCATTTTTGGCACCACGCCCATGCTGGAGGGGCTGATTCCCTTTGGTACGGCGATCGTGACGGTGCCTGAGGTGACGGGCCGGTAGCGGTCGTCGCGCTAGTGCCCTTTCGCCTTGGGGCACTGGCGCGGGCAATGTAGGGCAAATGTCCTGATGCATTAGGACATTTGCGTGTCCATCTGCTAGGGCAGGCCAGTGCAATAGGCCTACTCTCCGGCTCGCTGGCCGTTTCTATGCCCGGCGACTTGACCATTTGACGCGCTGCTTTCTGGCTTCTCGTGCCGCTTGCCGCCGTTCATCATTTGATTCCCCGGGGGCAGGTGATCTTCATCGTCCTTGCTGTCAGGCATCAGGTCTGCCGCGATAGGCTTAATGACGATGTAGAGGATTGGGACAACGAACAAGCTCAAAAAGGTCGCCACCAGCATGCCGCCAAATACCGCCGTGCCCAGAGACTGCCGGCTCCCCGCGCCCGCACCGGAGGCGATCGCCAGTGGAAAGATGCTGCTCAGGGTAGAAATAGCCGTCATAATAATGGGCCGCATCCGCTGCTTGGCCGCCGCTAACGCCGCCCTGGTCAGCGGCAGCCCTTCTGCTCGCCTTTGGTTGGCAAACTCCACAATCAAAATTGCGTTTTTGCTCGAAAGGCCAATCAGCATCACAAGACCGATCTGGCAGTAGACGTCGTTTGGTAGGCCCCGCAAAGACTGGGCCATCAGCGCCCCCATGACGGCCAGCGGCACAGCCAGCATGATGATGGTGGGGTCTGTGAAGCTCTCATACTGGGCTGCCAGCACCAAAAAGACAAGCACCAGACCAAAGCCAAAGATATAGGGGGCCTGCCCACCGGACGTTTTCTCTTCTAAGGAGGCCCCGGACCATTCGTAACCCAGGCTAGGGGGCAGAACCGCTGCGGCCACCTCTTCCATTGCCGTCAGCGCCTCGCCAGAACTAACACCTTCGGCGGGCGATCCGGAAATCTCGATTGAGCGAAAAAGATTGTAGTGGTTGATGGTCTGTGCGCCGACGGTTGGCGTTTGGGTTACCAGGTTACCCAGGGGAATCATCTCCCCCAACTCAGAACGAACGTAGATTTGGTTGATGTTTTCTGGCTCTGCTCTAAACTGCCGGTCGGCCTGGATGTAGACCCGGTAGGTCCGTCGGCCCAGGCTGAATTCGTTGACAAACTGTCCTCCCATGTAGGACTGCAGGGCCGAAAACACCTGATCGGGAGAGACCTGCAAAGACGCCGCCCGTTCTCTATCGACTTCGATGTCGATCTTGGGGGTACTGGCGGCATAGGTACTAAAGACCTGCTGTAGTTTGGGGTGCTGGTTGGCGGTGCTGACCAGGTCGTCTTTATAGCTGACGAACTGAGCGAGGTCCAGATCACCCTGTTGGTCTTGGAGCTGGAAGGTAAAGCCACCAAAATTGCCTAAGCCCTGGATCGACGGTGGAACAACCGCAAAAATTTGTGCATCGGTAATGCTGCCTAGCTCCCCACTCAGGTCGCTGACCATCTGCATAGCACTGCGATCGCGATCGCCCCAGGGATTTAGGGTGACAAAGATTACCCCGCTGTTAACCGCATTTCCACCAAAGCTAAAGCCACCAATGGCAAAGGTGGTACGAATTTCAGGCTGAGCCAGCAGAATCTCTTCAGCCTGGGCCATGACGTCATCAGTGTAGGCGAGGGAAACACCCTCTGGTCCTTGAACGATAGTGGTAAATTCGCCCTGATCTTCTTGAGGTAAAAAGGCGGAGGGCACGGACCTGTAGAGCCATCCTGTAAAAAATAACAGAACCACAAAGCTGCCAATCACCCAGTACTTGAAGCCCACCAGCCACTGGAGCGATCGCGCGTAGCGATTCTCAACCCAGGCCAGCCCCTGATTAAACTGACCAAAGGCTCTGCCCAGCCAGCCATCGGTCTGGGTGTTGCGGCGCAGCAGCAGGCCGCACAGCATCGGCGTCAGCGTAATCGCATTAAAAGTGGAGACGGCAACAGCAAAAGCGATCGTCAGCGCAAACTGCCGGTAAAGCGCCCCGGTTGTGCCTGGGAAAAAGGCGACCGGAATAAATACTGCCATCAGGACTAAGGACGTGGCAATAACGGCGCCCGTCAGCTCACCCATGGCAACAATGGCCGCACGAACAGGCTTGAGCCCATCTGACTGGATTTTGGCAGTGACGTCTTCCACCACAATGATGGCATCATCCACGACGATGCCCGTCGCCAGAATTAGCCCAAACAGGGTCAGACTGTTGATCGAGAAGCCGAACACCTTAATAAATGCAAAAGTGCCCACAAGGGAAACTGGAATCGATATGGCAGGAACTAGGGCTGTGCGCCAGTCTTGCAGGAAGACGAAGATCACCAGAATCACCAGACCAATGGACTGAATCAGCGCCCAGAAGACCTGAGATAATGATGCATTGACGTATTCAGTGGTGTCGAAGCCCACATCGTAGGTCATCCCCGGAGGAAATTTTTCCGAGAGCCGCTCCATCTCAGCCCTGGCAAGTCTGGAAACCTCTAGGGCATTGCTACCCGGCACCTGAACGATACCGATGCCAGACCCCTCTTTGCCGTTGTAGCGCAAGAACGAGCTGTAGTCCTGAGCGCCCAGTTCCACCCGGGCTACGTCTCGCACCTTAACTAGGGAACCTGCTTCATCTGTGGCGATTGTGATGTTCTCAAAGTCAGACACGCTTTCTAGGCGGCTGATAGCCTCCAGAACAATTTGAAACTGTTGCCCTGGTTCAGCGGGCTGTTGACCGAGCCGCCCTGCTGCCACTTGAATGTTCTGCTCGCGAATGGCGGTGGCCACATCTTCGCTGGTGAGTCCACGGCTGGCGAGTCTGTCGGGGTCGAGCCACAGCCGCATGGCGTAGCGGCGCTCGCCAAAAATTTGTGCATTTTCGACGCCATCAATGCGTTTAAGGGCATCGACCAAGAATAGGTCAGCGTAGTTACTCAAAAATGTGCTGTCGTATTCGTCGTTCTCTGAAAACAGCCCAAAGCCCAGTAGAAGGCTGCCAGACTGCTTCGCAACGGTAATACCTGTACGGGTGACGTCCGCGGGTAATCGCGGTTCCGCCACCGAGACTCGATTTTGAACATCAAC
>JBCCAG010000745.1:0-2392 GCA_039814955.1 Cyanobacteria bacterium P01_A01_bin.135 | reverse complement strand
GGTAAACTCGCCATTATTCTGCCCATAGGCCAAATAGTAAAACGAGCCAAATCCCCGGATGCCCAAAAAGGCGATCGCCCAGCGCTCCAGCCGCGACAGCTTCATACCCACCAGTGACAGCAGCCCCGACAGGGTCCGCACCAGCAGCATGAACAGGGCCGCAAACGCAAAGTTGCGCCAGGTGAGCAGCGCGATATCTGAAGTAGCCACCAGCCCCCCCAGGGCGATCAGCAGCAGCCCGGCAAAGATGCGCTCTAGCTGGGTGGCAAACTGGTAGGGCTTGGCGTAGTAGTCGTGGGACCGCTCAATATTCTGTCGGCTAGAGGCCGCCGCAGCAAACACCGCCAAAAAGCCGTAGCCCCGCACCGCCTCCGCAATCCCGTAGGACAAAAAAATTGCCGCTGTGACAAACAGCCCCTCCCGGGTCTCCTCCCGCACGGTCTCATCCGACACGCGAAAAGCATAGTGGGCCAGCAGCCAGCCTACCCCAACGCCAATGGCCACCCCCGTCCCAACGCGGTACAGCAGGTCGTAGGCCAGCCACCCTGCTAGCCAGCCCCCTAGCTGCCCGTCGTGCTTGGCCACCCCCAGGGCTAGATAGATAAATGGAAAGGCCAGCCCGTCGTTTAGCCCCGCCTCCGCCGTTAGGCCAAAGCGCACCGGGTCCTCGCCGCCTTTGTTGGGTGGCCCCACCTGGACGCTGTGGGCCATCACCGGGTCCGTTGGGGCGAGGCAGGCCCCCAGCAGTACGGCATCGGCCAGCGGCAGGCTAAATAGCCACTGTCCTAGCAGCGCCGCCACCCCAATGCAGATGGGCATCGAAATGCACAGCAGCCGCAGGGCCGACTGCCAGGTGCTGAACCGGAACCGGCGATCGATGGCTAGCCCCGCCCCCGCCAAGGACAAAATCACAATTAGCTCAGTGACGTACTCCGTGGCGATCGCATGGGCATCGTTGCCGATGGGGTCAATAGTTGGTAGGCCGATCGATTGACTAAACAGCAGCACCGCCAGTAGAAAGTACAGCAGCGGCACATTGATGAAGCGAGCGCCCCGCAGGCTGGGCAACCAGGTCAACCCCAGCAGCGCTAGCCCAAAGGCAATATAGAGGATAACTTTGGGGTCCATCACACCGACAGATAAAGCCTAGGGCTATCATCGGCTAATTCACCGGGGCGAGGCGCATGGCTAGGGGTAGAGTTGCGGCCCCTCCTAAGTGGATAATCGCTGCTGGGTCGCCCTAGGATCTGGCAGTCGCCGCCGGGTAACCGAAGCGGTCTAGCGCTCACGCTAAGCTCTCCTACACCAGAGGGCGCCGCCAGCGATACACCAGCCGCCCATCAAGCTGCTGCCAGCCCGCTGAAAGCTTCGGTTCCGGGGGGGCAGCGAACTTCCCCATCATCATGATTTCTACCGGGATATAGGGCGTAACCCCCGCAGCGGTCTGGCTCAGTTGCTTGCCCATGGTGGTCTGTTTGGAATGGTTTAGGATGCCGGTATCGGCTTGGGTAGCTAAGACTACACCCCGACCGCGATCGCTTCCCGAAGACCCGCTCACAAGATTGCTATGGGCAGCTATCTACTGCCCCTGCACCGACTGAATCTGAGCCGTGAAATAGGCGGTCCGGTAGCTGAGCTGCTGCGCCAGCGCTAGGCCCCGCTGAAAGGCCGCGATCGCCGGCTGGTTTGCCCCCAGGCTGCGGTGAATCTGGCCGATTTGGTCAAAGGCCTCCATCATGCCGTAAGTATTGTAGGCCTGCCGCTCCGCATCCACCAAAAACCGGTAGGCCGTCAGGGCATCGCGGGGGCGGTCTGACTCTAGGTACAGGGACGCTAGCCCCCGGTAGGCATCCGCCACGTAGCCCACAAACCCAATCCGCTGTCCCGTGACAGCCGCCTCTTGGTAGGCCTGTACCGCCGCATTCAGCTGGCCTAGCTCACGGTGCCGCTCGGCAATAGCGATCTTCAGGCCGGGTACTTGGGATAGATCCCCTGACTGGCGGTAGCGACGCACCAGGGCCTGCCGGGCATCGATAGCCGCATCAGGTTGAGTGGTCTCGTCGTAGACAATCACCAGCTTCCCTAGGGCCTGCTGCTCCCCCAGGGTATCCTGCTGCTGCTGACGGAGGGTCAACAGCCGCTGGTAGACGGGGCGGGCGCTGCCGTAGTCGAACCAGGCCAGATGCACCTCGCCCAAAGCCGCAAGGGCGGTGGCTTCCGTGGCGATATCTCCCCGCTGGTTGGCCCGCTGGATAATATCGCTGTAGGCGGCGATCGCTCGGTCTCGCTCCCGCAGTGTTTTATAGGCGTCGGCAATCTGCAGCAGCAGCCCATAGTCAGGGTTCGGGCGATCGCGAATCACCTGCTCAACCTCCCCCAGGCGATTGCCGAT
>JBCCAG010000725.1:0-2480 GCA_039814955.1 Cyanobacteria bacterium P01_A01_bin.135 | reverse complement strand
CTCGTCCAGGTTCTCCTGCTTCCAGGCCTCGTCGGGCACCAGTCCCGCCGCTTCTTCGTCCCCTAACTCAATACCGGTCTTGCTGCCAAAGCCAAAGCGGCGCGTCCAGTCAATCAGCGTCTCCCCCCCCATGCGCATGGCCGTTTGGTAGAAGAAGGTGTCGCTGCTCATGGCGATCGCCCCCGGAAACGACAGGGGCCCAAACCCAGCGTTATTCCAATCCCAAAACTGAATACCCCCCGCTCGAATAAAGGGGAAGGTGGGCAGCACCGCCCGGGCAGAATAGCGCCCCGACTCGATGGCGGCGCTGGTGGTCACAAACTTGAAGGTGCTCGCCGGGGCGTAGCCCTGCAGGGCCCGGTTCACAAAGGGGAACTCTAGGCTCTGTAGCCGCTCCCACTCGGTGCTGGTGATGTGGGTGGAAAAGATATTGGGGTCAAAGGCCGGGCGGCTGACCATGGCCAGCACTTCCCCATTCCGGGGGTCCAGGGCTACCACGGCCCCCTTAAGGTCTCCCAATGCCTTTTCCGCAGCCTGCTGCAGAGCAACATCTAGGGTCAGCTGCACATCTTGACCCGGCTGGGCCGGCTTCTCGCTCAGAATGTTGAGCACCTGGCCGATGCCATCCACCTCAATTTGCCGCCCTCCCCACTCTCCCCGCAGGGTGCTTTCAAAGGCGGCCTCTCCCCCTAGCTGTCCCACCACATCCCCTAACCGATAGCCCTCGTCAGCGAGATTATCCAGGCGCTCGTCGCTGATTTCGCCGGTATATCCCAATACATGAGCGGCTAAATCTCCATTGGGGTAAATTCGCTCTGTCTCTGCCTCCACCTGAATCCCCGACAGCTCAGGCTTCAGTTCCATGAGGGCAGTAAGCTGGGCTGGAGTAATGTCTCGGGCAACGCGCACCAGCAGCGGCGCCCCAAATTCCGCTTGCTCAATTCGCTGGCGTATATCTTCGGCGGGAATATCAAGGATGCGGGAGAGCTGGATAATAGTGGGCTCCCAGTCTACGTCCTCCCGCTTCAGGGGCCAGAAGTACACCGAATAGGATAGCCGGTTGCTGGCCAAGGCCTGTCCATTGCGATCGAGGATGCGCCCCCGCTCGGGGGGACGGGGCAGCAGTCGAATGCGGTTGTCCTCCGCTAGGCTTTGATTTTGCTCGCCCTGCAGCAGCTGTAGGTAGGCCAACCGGCTGCCGATGCCGCCTACTAGCAGTAAGGAGATAATCGCCATCGCCACAACGGATTGGAACTTATGCCCGACGGTGCGCCCCGTCTCGCGAGGGGCACGATTGTGGAACTGCGTTCTTGCCGGAGATTGACTAATGGCCATACAGGCTCAGGTATTGGGTATGTAGAAGTAGCGCGGTCTGCTAAAAATGTTGCTAGATATTGAGTGTAGCAATCTCGGCAACCATCCGTTACTATTCGACTACTGTGATAAGTGGTTAGTTATGAGCGGCTGATCCACCGCGGGCGGCTCAGCCTAGAAAGAAACCCTGTGTCTCTTAGAAGCTAGCAGTGTGGAGGTTGCCCCCCAGCAGAGGGCCAATCTCTAAGTAACCTCGTTTGTTTACGGTCTTCCGATCACCTATGAGTCCAGTCACCACTGTTTCCCTCCCCCTGACTCGGGCAGCGCTCATGCTGATTTACCCGATTCATTTCACGTAGGCCAGCATCAGCAAAAAATACACCACTATGTCTCAAACTGCGCTTCGAAATGGGCAGCTCCGTACCAGCCATGACACACCGGACGTGGAGCTGCGTCAGGTTTTCAAAATGTTTGATGATGAAACGGCGGTTCGTGGCGCTGATTTAGTGATTCAGCCGGGTGAGTTTTTTAGTATTTTGGGCCCCTCAGGCTGCGGTAAAACCACAACGCTACGGCTGATCGCTGGGTTTGAGGCCCCCACCCGGGGTGATGTGTTGATTCAGGGACGATCGGTGGTGAATGTGCCGCCCTACCGTCGCCCGGTGAACACGGTGTTCCAGAGCTATGCCCTGTTTGGCCACATGACGGTGCAGGATAACATTGCCTTTGGCCTCAAGATTCAGGGCCAGCCCAAAGTCGTCATTCAAGATCGGGTGGGGGAAGCGCTGCGGCTGGTGAAGATGGAGCCTTTTGCCCGCCGCTACCCCAGTCAGCTCTCTGGGGGACAGCAGCAGCGGGTTGCCCTGGCTAGAGCCTTGGTCAACCGTCCGGCAGTGGTGCTGCTGGATGAACCTTTGGGGGCTTTGGACCTGAAGCTGCGCAAAGAGATGCAGGTGGAGCTCTCCAACCTGCACCAGAATTTGGGAGTGACCTTCATCATGGTCACCCACGACCAAGAGGAAGCACTCTGCCTCAGCGATCGCATTGCGGTGATGAATGACGGGGCTATTGAGCAGGTGGGCACCCCAACCGCGATCTACGATCGCCCCAGCTCGGCCTTTGTGGCCGACTTCATCGGCGACACCAACCTGTTTCGAGGGCGGATT
>JBCCAG010000388.1:0-4435 GCA_039814955.1 Cyanobacteria bacterium P01_A01_bin.135 | reverse complement strand
TGCCGGAGAAGGAAAGCATGGTGGTAGAAAAGGGGTCTACAAAAATGGCTAATGTCGTGTCTATTCTCCATCATGGTGAGATCTGGCGGAGAATAATAAACAAATATTGGAAAGGACATGGCATCGCCATGTCCTCTCAGGGGCTTGCCCATTTGGATTGGGGAAAGGCTAGCGGCCGAGCTTGGCGGTGGCTAGCTTCTGCTCATCCGGCAGCTTGATGTCGGTTGCCAAACCCAGACGGCTCAGCCCCTGAATAATCAGCCAGGTGAGGTCGAACTCCCAGGGCTGTAGACCGTGGCGGGCTGAATACTGAAAAGCGTGGTGGTTGTTGTGCCAGCCTTCTCCAAAGGCCAATAGAGCGACCCACCAGCAGTTGGTGGACTGATCGCCAGATTCGTAGGTGCGGTAGCCAAACTTATGGGTAGCGCTGTTGACGAACCAGGTGGTGTGATATACCAGCACGAGCCGCATAAAGATGCCCCACAGCACCATAGGCCAGCCGCCGATCGCCAGCAGCACTAGACCGAGCCCAATCTGGATGGGGATGAAGAATTTGCTCAAGAACTGATAAACCGGATCATTGGCAATGTCTTTGGTGAACCGGGGGATTTCTGCCTTAGCCGGTACCTCATAGAACATCCACTCCATATGGCTCCACCAAAAACCCTTGGAGGAGGTGTGGTGATCATTGTCGAGGTCGGAGTAGGCATGGTGGTGGCGATGCAGCCCGATCCATTCGATAGGGGTGGACTGGCAGGACAGAGTACCGCAGAACACCAGAACATACTCTAGCCATTTGGGCACCTTAAAGCTCTTATGGGCCACAAGCCGGTGATACCCTAGGGTGACGCCCACGCACCCCGTGAGCCAGTATAGGAAGGCGGCCATGGCGATCGCCGGCCAGGTAATATTTTGCGGCAGCAGCGCCAGCAAGGCCACGCCATGGACAATGGCCATAAAGATGATGGTTACCCAGGAGTAGGGCAGTTTGTTGGAAGTTGCGAGCGTCATGAAGTTATCGTGAGATACAGCGGTAGGTGTTAAGAACGGTATAAATGCAAATTTAAAAGTAAACTTGCTGTGGTAGAAGGCCACTGATTATCTTAAACTGGCATTTGCCCCAGCGGGACGATTTATAAGGCATCTCGAATTGGGTAAGCGGTGAGATTGTGCGCGATAATAGGCACCCAGTTCAAACAACACAGCTAGCCAGATATAACTAGCCCAATGGATAGCACCCGCAGGCTAGAGGATGCTCACCGAGCACTGTTCCAGATTTTTGCCGGAATCGACCACCAGGTCAAGCAGAATCTCTCCCGAATACTGGTCGCCATGCGGCATCACCGCGTTGGCCCCCATCATTTTAGCGGGGTCAGCGGATATGGCCATGATGATCTGGGCAGAGATACCCTGGATGGTGTCTTTGCCCAGGTTATGGGGGCAGAGGCCGCTGCGGTGCGGCTGCAGTTTGTCTCCGGCACCCATGCGATCGCCTGTGCACTATATGGAGTTTTGCGCCCTGGCGATGAAATGCTAGCGGTGGCGGGAGCACCCTACGACACCCTAGAAGAGGTCATTGGCCTGCGGGGTAGCGGTCAGGGCTCGCTAAAAGAGTTCGGGATTCGGTACCGCCAGCTCGCCCTTACTCCTACGGGAGCGATAGATTGGGAAAACTTAGCTGAGGCGGTGGGTCCCCAGACCCGCCTAGTGCATATTCAGCGCTCCTGCGGCTATTCCTGGCGGCCCAGCTTAGCGATCGCTGATATCGCCCGCATTGTGGAGGTAGTCAAAGGGCAGAACCCGGACGCGGTCTGCTTTGTAGACAACTGCTATGGTGAATTTGTGGAGGGGCAAGAGCCCCCCGCCGTGGGGGCAGACCTGATTGCGGGCTCTCTGATTAAAAATCCCGGCGGCACCATCGCTCCGGCGGGGGGGTACGTGGCTGGGCGAGAGGACCTCGTGGAAGCCGCTGCCCACCGCCTCACCGCCCCCGGCATTGGCCGCAGCGGCGGCGCAACGTTCGACCAAAACCGGCTGCTGTTCCAGGGCCTGTTTCTCGCCCCGCAGATGGTGGGGGAAGCGTTGAAGGCCAACCACCTGACGGCCCATGTGTTTGGGGCTTTGGGCTATCCGGTGAACCCCACCCCCTTTGCGCCGCGCCGCGATGTGATTCAAGCTGTCAAGCTGGGCTCGGCGGAAAAGGTAATCGCTTTTTGCCGGGCAGTGCAGCAGTGGTCGCCCGTGGGAGCCTACCTAGAGCCAGTGCCGGATCACATGCCGGGGTACGAGAGCAAGCTGGTAATGGCCGGGGGCACCTTTATCGACGGCAGCACCTCAGAGTTCTCGGCAGACGGGCCGCTGCGCCCCCCCTACATCGTGTTCAGCCAGGGGGGGACCCACTGGACCCATGCGGCGATCGCCCTAGAGGCGGCAATGGTGGCGGTGGGCCCTGCCGAGGGGTAATGGGCTAGACTGCTTGAGCGGATATTCTCCTCGCGCCATGGCTTTATTTTTGTCCAAGCTTTTACCCCTGCTCATCTACCCCATTGGTCTGGTGAGCCTGCTGCTGGTGCTGGCGCTGCTGCTGGTTTGGCGTCACCCTCGGTGGACCGCGGCCACGCTGCTAGTAGCCCTGCTGGCGCTGGTGGTACCCAGCAGTCCCTGGGCAGCCCAGAACCTGGCGCAGTCCTTGGAGCAGCGGTATGCGGCGCTACCGCCGCTGCCTGAAGCTGATGCGATTGTGGTGCTGGGGGGAGCGCTGCGCCCCCAGCAGCCGCCCCGGCCTTGGATCGACGTCATGGAGTCGGGCGATCGCGTTCTGCATGGGGTGCGGCTCTACCAGGCGGGTAAAGCCCCCAAGCTAATATTTAGCGGAGGACGTATCGATTGGAATGGGAAAGGGAAGTCGGAGGCGGCGGATATGGCGGTCCTAGCGACGGCGATGGGGGTCCCTGAAGGCGAAATTCTTCAGGAGCAGGAGAGCCTCAATACCCGGCAGAATGCCCTCAAGGTACAGCAGTTGCTCAACCAAAACAACATGGATCAAATCTTGCTGGTCACCTCGGCGACCCACATGCCCCGAGCGCTGGCGGTGTTTCGCCACCTGGGCATAGCGGCCAGTCCCGCCCCAACGGACTTTTTGACGACCACTGCCGGGGGAAATCCTGATAGCCCGGAGGGTAAAATTCTCAATCTCCTCCCCAATGCCGAAAGCCTATACCGCTTCACCCAGGCAATGAAAGAGTATGTTGGACTAGCTATCTATAAACTGCGAGGGTGGGCCTAATGTCAGAAGAGATTATCTACACCAGGCCGCTGCCCTCATTTTCAGACGACGCTGAGGATGCCTGCCTGCAGGCGGCCTGGGCCACCCATCAGTTTTACCGAGAAGTGGAGCAGCGCCAAGATTTTGAGGCCTACTGCCAGCGCTATTACCGGTTAGCCGAGAGCCATCGGCGGGAGTCCGAGCGACTCAGTCAGGACGCTGATATCCTGGGATGGTTCTGCTGAAGGGCCGTCTACTGGAACGGTTCACCCACCAGTAAGCCTCGCCACGGGTAAAACCTGCAGCCGGTAAAATCCCTGTTTCTATGACACTGTCTCTAGCTCATCTTCCCGCAGGTGGGCCTTGAAGCGCTTATCAAACTTCACTAGCACCGGAAAATTGGCGCTGATGGCCTGCCCCTTCCACTCGCTGGCAATGCCGGTGACTTCGCCTTCTCTGCCCTGCAGGTCTAGGGCTTCGTTGCGGTGCTGGGGGTGGTGGTAAACCAAAACGGAGGTTTTGACCCGGACGCGATCGCCTACTTTCATCTTGAGTTATCTAAAATTTGGAAGACAAAAACTGTTTGAGAGACAATATTCTACCATCTGTTTTAGCCCGTCCTATGGCGGGTTGAGTCTGGCTGCTTTGGGGTTCGGGCTGCTCAGACCGCTGCTGCCAGATAATCGCGCCGCCAACGGCCGCCGCTGCCAGCAGCAAGATCAGCAAAAGCAAAATCAGCCCGGAATCTGCCTGCCGCCTGGGTCGCTGGCGCTTCTGGCGCGCTGGCTTGGGCCGCTTTGCCGTTTTGGGGCGGGCAGGGCGCCGTCGCCGTCGCTCGGTGCGCCGGGCTTTGGGCCGCTGACGTCGTGGCGCTACTGTCTGCGGGGCAGATGGCTTGAATTGTTTCGCAGGCGGTGCTTCTGGCTGTCCTTCCGGTGCTTCTGAGGCCTCTAAATCCACTAGGTTGGATAAGCCGTGCTCAATGTCCTGGTCCAAGATCACCTTGGCGTCGGGCGCTCGGGGAGGCTGGATGTCGGTGTTGAGGTAGGCACCAATGCTATCCCCAATGGAGGATAGTTCAGACTGGCGGCTCTCAGCGACATCTTCTAGAAAGTCGGGGGAAGGGACGTCGGGCAGCGGATTCACTTCGGCCTCACTCAGCTCAACTGC
>JBCCAG010000323.1:0-4911 GCA_039814955.1 Cyanobacteria bacterium P01_A01_bin.135 | reverse complement strand
GTCGCTAGCCGGATAGGCCTGGCCGCCCCGCAACTGCTCGACGGGCGCATAGCCTTCGGTGCCAATTTGGGTACCGGGCTGCTGCCCCGACTCAAGGCGCAATTGCTTGGCAACGCCAAAGTCAATCAGTACAAGGCGATGATCCCGCCGCCGCCGCAAGATATTGGTGGGGGTGATATCCCGGTGGATAACCTGACGGGCGTGGACGAACTGTAGGACCGGCAGCAGGTCCAGCAGCACGCGGCGCACATTTGCTTCGTTAAAGGGGCCATTGCGCTGCAGCTCTTGGGCTAAGCTCACCCCCTCGATATACTGCTGCACGAGGTAGAGGTAGCCGTCCTGCTCAAAGTAGGCCAGCAGAGCCGGAATTTGGGGGTGCTCCCCCAGCTCATCGAGGCGCACAGCCTCCCGAGTAAATAGGGCGGTCGCTTTGCGGGTGGATTCGGTGCCGGTGACTTGGGGGGAGAGCTGCTTGATGACGCAGAGGGCCTTGAGGCGATCGCAGTCTTCCGCTAGGTAGGTGCGGCCAAAGCCCCCCTGACCGATCAGATGCAGAGGACGGTAGCGCCCCCTCAGCTCTGAAATCAGTCGCCGCCGGCAGCCCCGACAGATGGCAGCACCGTCTGGATTAATGGGTTTGGGGCAGCGGGGATTGAGGCAGCAGAGCATGGTGAGGGCAATGGAAGACGGGTCCCTGTCAATCAAAACCGCGAGGACGGGACCTAAGTAGTGCCGGGAGGATCTGACTGACTGCGGCGAATCGCTCGCCGAAAGCCTAACACCACCAGAATGTTTGCCAGGGTTAAAAAGCTCTCAGCGCCGCCATGTAGCCAATCTACGTTCGCCAGCTCATCACTGTAGGCGGTTTTAGCGTAAATGCCGGCGGGAATGGTGACGGCAACAAACACCAGAGTGCCGTAGAACCCTATCAGGGCCAGAGGGGGCGCTTTACCCGAGCGGGTCAGGAACCAGAGGAACCCGAGGTAAGGGAATAGAGACAGGGCAAACAGGGCTTCTTTTGTCATCACGTATTTGCTAGGCCGCCGCTAGACTTTTATCTTCTCACAGCTTTAATTGGGTTTCTGTTTAGGCTTACGGGGCCTGTTGGGGCGATCGCCAAATCCACCAGGCCGCCGCGCACAGAGCCACATTGCCCACCAGGGTCATGGAGGCCTGCAGGGTGACCAGCCAGTTCAAGCTCACCGGGTTATCAAAAAAGTGCCAGGTGCAGGCGCACATCGCACTGACCAGGGCGGGCAGCATAGCCGCAGAGAGGGCCCGCCAGCTGCGATCGCCGCTCACCTCGCCGTACTGCCAGATCACGAAGATGGCGACCATCCATTCGAGGACGCTTGAAATGTGAATCACCCAGGTGGGGATGGAAAGGGCATGCATGGCGCTATCAGCAAACCGACTTGCCCTATTGTAGATGGGTATGATGCCTCGCGCGGGTCCAGTGGGGGCGAATTCAGACGTTATTGGGGCCAACTGGGGGCAACATGCGCACGGTACTCTGCGGCTACTACGGGATGGGCAACGGCGGGGACGAAGCCCTCCTAGCCACCGCGCTGCAAATGCTCCCCCCCGCCGCTGAGCCCGTCGTCCTCTCAGGCCAGCCCGAGATTACCCAGCAGCAGTACCGGGTGGAAGCGGTGCCCCGCAAATCGCTAGGGGCCGTTCTCGGGGCACTGCATCAGGCTGACGCCTTTGTGTGGGGTGGCGGCAGCCTGATGCAGGATGCCACCAGCCGGCTTAACCCCCTGTACTATGGCGGCTTGATGGGGCTAGCCCAGCGCTGGGGTCTAAAGACGGTGGCTTGGGCCCAGGGCATTGGCCCGCTAAATCGGCCGCTCACCCAGCGAGTGACGCAGCACCTGTATCGGCGCTGCGACGCGGTGAGCGTTAGGGACCAGGGCTCGGCCCAGCAGCTCGCCAACTGGTCGGTACCCACGCTGCTGGCACCGGACCCCGTATGGGCCCTGGAGCCAGAGCCGGTGCCGGGGCTGTGGGATTTGCCTGCCCCTCGGATTGCCATCACCCTTAGAACCCACCCCGATTTAACGCCCCAGCGCCTGTCTACGCTGGTGGATGCCCTGGCCATGCTGCAGGCGGCGACAGGTACCGCCATTGTCATCGTCCCGTTTCAGCTTCCGCAAGACCTAGCTTTGGCCCAGCAAGTCCAGGCGGGGCTCTCGGGGCCCAACCGTTTATTTCAACTGCGGGATCCCCGCCAGCTCGCGGGGCTGTTTAAGGGGGTGGAGATGGCGATCGCCATGCGACTACATGGGGTAATCATGGCGGCGGCGGCGGAATGCCGCACCTTTGCCCTCAGCTACGATCCCAAGATTGACCGCCTAATGCAGGCTCTAGATATTCCCGGCTGGAAATTGGACCAACTACCCACCAGCGCTACGAAGGTTAGCCAGGTGTGGCTAGAGCAGTTCGTCAACGGCAGCGCCCTCTCCCTAGACCAGATCCATTCCCTGCGCGATCGCGCCCTCATCCACCAAGACCTGCTGCGGGAGGCTCTAGCGTCGTAGGCGCTGGCCTGCAATAAATTCTTCAGGCGCGGCCCCTATACCACCAGCGCCAAAACCAATACCGCAACTGGCCACCCTAACCTGCTGGACCTACAGGCCATCGAAGCGGAACACATTTCGGTATGATAAGGGGAGCCAATTTTGCACCGAAGTACCATGCTGACTCTAAAAATCGCCGTCTACGTTGTCGTTTCCTTCTTTGTCGGGATCTTTATCTTTGGATTTTTGTCCAACGACCCCGCCCGCAACCCCAACCGCCGCGACTTCGAGTAAACTCGAATTGCTGAGCTTAAAGCCGTCCTAGAGAATAGACTTTCCTAGGGGAAGGCCCTATCATCCGACTGCGTGAAGAGGTTTTTCGTTCAGCTTTGCTGCGCGATCGCACTCCGGCGTCCCCGGTATTTGCTTGGGGGCGTTTTTGTCGCTAAGGGGCTATCTTCGTGAGGAAGCGTCCGGTCCCCACTTGGAACTGCTGGACGTTTTTAATGGTGTGAGTTGCTAGGTTATGCCGTATCCAATACCGCCACCGCCGCCAGTTCAGGTGGCAGACGTGTCGTTTGCCCCAGTGCCGCATTTACCAGTGCCGCATCTATCTGAGGCATCGGCTCCGGTACATCAGGAGCTACTGCCAGAGCCGATGCCGCCACTTTCCGTATCAGCCGCCCTCCCCCCGACGGCGTCCCTGACAACAACCCTCCCTCCTTTAATGGCCCAAGTCCCCCCCCAAGATTCCTCTGGGGATAGCCTCGGAGGCGCTATTAACGTAGGACTGCCGGAAAGCGGCTCGCTGCCCGGCTCCTATTTGGGCGACTTGCACCAGGACTACGGTATCGATAGTGAGAAGGCCCAGGCCCTAGAAGCCGAAGCGCGATCGTACCTAGACCGCGACAACGCCCCCTACGAGGAGACCCGACGACTACTGTTTGAGAGTCGGGTGGTGCTGCAGGAGCTGATGAACCGAGTGGCGCAGCAGCCCGATAGCTTGCAGGCCCCCTTACCAACCGCCCCTAGTGGGGAGCCGGGCGGGGAACCGGGTGTCGAAACCAACGCGATTCCCCTAGAGGAGCTGGAGCTAGAGGAGCCGGGCGCGGCAGCTAGCGTGGATGCCCTAGAGGTGCTCGCCGATCGCCAGGTCTATGATCAGCAGCAGCAGGTATTCACCGCGGAGGGCAACGTCATCCTCACCGTGCGGGGGGCAGTCCTGACGGCGGATCAGGTGCGGGTGAATCTTCCCAACCAGGTGGCGATCGCTGAGGGTAACGTTGTGTTTACCCGGGGTCAGCAGGTGCTGCGGGGCGACAGCCTCGAATACAACTTCGTGCGGGAGGAGGGGGCTTTTCTCGACGCCCGGGGCGAAGTATTTATCCCGCAGATTGGCTCAGATCTGTCGGCGCGTCCCATCGACGATCCCTCGGCGGCGTCTCCCAACAGCCCCATCGACGGCGTTGAGCCGGAAGAGGACGTGCTCAGTCAGCGTCTGCAGCGGCAGCAGCCCCCGGTGGAGACAGCTACCTCGGTGGGGGGGATTGTCATCGGTGCGGGCATTTCTCCCCGCGGGGCGGGAGGACAAGGAGAAACCGCCGGCAGCATTCGCCAGCTCCGCTTTGAAGCTGAGCGTATCGACTTTTATCCCGGCGGCTGGGAAGCCACCAACGTCAGGTTGACCAACGATCCCTTCTCCCCACCGGAGCTGGAAATTCGCACCAACCGGGCCACCTTTGAGCGGCAGACGGCAACCCGCAGCGAGCTGCGGCTCAAGAACCCGCGCCTGGTGATTGACCAAGGCTTTACCCTGCCCCTGCTGCGATCGCGGTACATCTTTGACCAGCGCCAGCAGAGTCCCCTGCCTATCCAGTTCGGATTCGATGAAGATGACCGAGATGGCCTGTTTGCCGAGCGCCCCTTTGATGTGATCGCCACGCCCGCCGTGCAGTTCACCGTCACCCCCCAGCTGTTGATTCAGCGGGCCTTTACCGGGCGCGATGAGGACGACATTGACCCCGGCGAAGACGACACCGGCTTCTTCAACCCCAACTCCTATGGCCTTACCGCCGACCTCAGTATCGGCTTCGACCCGAAGACGACCCTAGAGGCGGAAGCGGTTCTCACCAGCCTCGACTTTGACAGCAACTTCGCTGATGAAGACCTGCGGGGGCTGGTGCGCCTGCGGCGGCGGTTTGGCAGCGGCTACACCATCACCGGAGAATATAACTACCGCGATCGCCTCTTTAACGGCACCCTGGGTTTTCAGACGGTGGATCAGTCCTACGGTGTCATCGTCACCTCCCCCAATATTCAGTTAGGAGATTCCGGCGTCATCTTGACTTACCAGGGCGCGATTCAGCGGATCACCGACGACATCCGGTTTGAG
>JBCCAG010000237.1:0-5776 GCA_039814955.1 Cyanobacteria bacterium P01_A01_bin.135 | reverse complement strand
CACTCATTGACGAGTATGTGATATCCAAGCTTTTCTAGATGCGCTTAGCTTTCAAACTATTGATTTGTCTAGGTTCTGGCGGCTTTCAGTCGGGTCGCTCGCGCTCCCCTCTCTCCACCGCTTTGACAATATAGCGAAGAACCTGAATAGGTGTCAATGGGTTTTTGAAAAAATCTCAGACTTTTTTGGAGATCTTCCCAAATCCTTTGATTTGACTGGCTTTCATCGCTTAACTTTGTCTCTGGGCGATCGCCCACACCTATATAGGCGACGCTTAGCTGCTTAAATCAGGACACTTCCGGCCCAATTCCAGGAACCTACTCATAGATTGTGGCGCAGGGCGTTTAGTATGCGATCGCGCATCCGTTGAGTTGAGCATGCGACTACGCCTCAAGTTATCCCAGCGATCGCTCAAAAGAATAGCTGGCTGAGGCTCTCCGAGCGCACGGCAACTGATTGACTGCTTTAGAGAACTGGATCACGCCTAAGCAGAGCTAGCTCGCTACTCCAGAGAACTGACACACCGCTGCAGAGCTGACGTTGGCTGAATTCATCAACGTTTTAGGCTTTGAGGAATAAGCCTTTACAGCCGGGGGCTTGCGAACAGCTGCTCTAGTCCGCTGTAGTGAGGCTTTCGTCAATCAGTCCGTTGAGATGGTACTGCCTCTAACTGGCGATCGCCGCTGAAAAGCCGTCACTCTATTCCCTACAGGTTGGGACCTTCTGGTTGCTGTAACGAAAATTTTCTTTGCACATTCCCAATTGAAGACGGATGCGCCACCATAGTAGTCACAGTCAGGCCCTCAGGACTTAATGTGCGATGACGTTCAGCATAGGCCGCTTCTTTCGCGCCTGTAACCCTAGCAAGACGCTCAACCTCAGCGCTCCTGGCGATGAGCCTTACTATATCGATTTTTCTAGGGTGCGGGGCAGCGACCTGGTGAGGGAGCTGAAGCGGACTATTACCCTATCGGGGGAAGAGCCCACCTGCCAACTGTTTACGGGCCACATCGGCTGCGGCAAGTCCACAGAGCTGTCGCGGCTGAAGCGGGACTTAGAAACTGAGGACTACCACGTCGTTTACTTCGAGTCCACCGACGACCTGGATATGGGGGATGTGGATATCAGCGACATTCTGCTGGCGATCGCCAAGCAGGTGAGCCGCAGCCTGGAGGAAGCGCAGGTAAAGCTCGCCCCCAACCGGTTTGCGCGGCTGCTGCAGGGTACCGCAGACCTGCTCAACTCAGAGGTGACGGGGCTGCGGCTAAAGGTGCCGGAGGTGAATGTGGCGGGCACTGGGGTAAAAATTCCCGATGAGGTGGGCTTTACCGCCGAAGACGGCAACTATTCCCTTTCTTTTGGCATTGGCCAGCTCACCACCAAGGCCAAGAACAGTAAAGATGTGCGATCGCTGCTGCGCCAGCACCTAGAACCGCGCATTACCACCATCATCGACATCATCAATACAGAGCTGATTGACGTCGCTAACCGGCAGCTACGGGCCGCGAACAAAGCCGGGCTGGCGGTGATTGTCGACAATCTGGACTGGATCGACAACAAGCTCCGGGTGCAGGACCGCCGCCAGCCGGGGTACCTGTTTGTAGACCGGGGGGACCAGCTGAAGCGGCTGCGCTGCCATGAGGACTTACCGGAAGCGCGGCTGGGGCGCTTAGAAGAAGTCTTCGACTCGGTGGACACCCTAGACAGCTCTGCATAGCCAGCGGGGGCCATGTGCGCAATCTGCTGGTGCTGATCAACTACTGCCTCAAAAAGGCGGACCCGCCCTTTACACATCCCCTTCCAGAACTCCCCAAATCCCCCCATAAAGAATGAACGAGCCGCCATGCCACAAGTCATCCTCGCTAGCCAAATCTCCCTTGACGACGTAAAAACCCGCTTCAACCTCACCTTCGTCAAAGATCCCGGCTTCTTTCTAGAAAGCCAAAACCCAGACCTGTCCCTATCCGAAACAACCCAGCAGACATTAGACCACGTCCAGAGCAACTTCCTCACCCTTCCTCAAACGCTCCGTCGTCCTAGAAAACATCGTCAAAATGATCGTGCTCTCCTCTCTGCTCGACCTAGCCGGCTTCTACGTCCTACCACATCGAAACCGAAACCAGCGTCGAGCTGGCTCTAGAGCAATGTGGCGGCGAAATCATCCGGGGACGCATCGACGTCCTGGTGCTCAATCAACAGCTCTGGCTGCTGGTCATCGAGTCCAAACGCAATTTATCCGACGCGACGACAGCTATCTTCGACGTAATGACAGCCGTCCCCCAGGCCCCCACCTACATGCTCGGCAACCCCGACCACCAGCAGCCCAGCTACGGCCTCGTCACCAACGGCCACAGCCTCCTATTCCTCAAGCTCGTAAAGCAGCCAACCCCCCAATACAGCTACTCGCAGCTATTTTCCATGATCAACCCCGGCAACGAACTCTACACCGTGCTGCAAATCCTTAAGCAACTGGGGAACCTAATTCAGCCCGAATAGCGATAAATGCTCCGCATTCGCTGCGCGATCGCCCCAAACGCCTCTCCCTTCGCCGTACGGGCGGGTTTAAGCAGTAACCTATCGAAAAAGCCACAACGATATCCCCAAACCCGCCCCGACATACACTCCGGCACAAACGCGATCGCCATACCCGCTCCGACAGACTCACCCCAAAAACTTTTCCACGGCCCATCCCCATTGCACCATTACCGACCCCTCCAATAAACGCACAATTGCCCCAAGCACTCCTCCCTCCCCTCGTACGGGCGGGTTTAGCAGCAACCCATCGGAAATAACCGAAACGCGACTGCCAAACCCGCCCCGACAGACTCACTTCATCGCCCATCCCTATTGCACCATTACCGCTCCCTTCAATAAACGTACGATCGCCCCAAACACTCCTCCCTCCCCTTGTACGGGCGGGTTTCGCAGCAACCCATCGGAAATAACCGAAACGTTACCGCCAAACCCGCCCCGACAATCCACCCCAATGCGCAGATACCCCACCACCTATCCATGGCCATCCCCCCACCAGCCCTCCTCACCACCCCCCTAATAGAAGCCTGGCTGCGCGAAGACATCGGACGCGGCGATCGCACCACCCAAGCCCTCTTCTCAGACAGCCAGCAGGGCCAAGCTAAATGGGTCTGCAAAGAAGCCGGGGTAATCGCCGGACTAGCGATCGCCCCAAGAGTCTTCCAGATCCTCGACCCCAAAGCTACCTTCACCCCCCTCGTCCCCGAAGGCACCTCCTGCACTACAGGCCAACCCGTCGCCGAAATCTCCGGCCCCGTCGCCGCCCTGCTCACCGGAGAGCGGGTCGCCCTCAACCTCGCCATGCGGCTATCCGGCATCGCCACCGCCACCCGGCAGTATGTAGAAGCGATCGCCCACCTGCCCACACAACTGGTAGACACCCGCAAAACCACACCGGGTCTGCGTCTCCTGGAGAAGTACGCCACCCAAGTGGGCGGAGCCCAAAACCACCGCATGGGTCTAGACGACGCCGTGATGATCAAAGACAACCACATCACCGCCGCCGGAGGCATTGCCCAAGCCGCAGCCCAAGTGCGTCGCCACATCCCCTACCCGCTGGCCATTGAAGTAGAAACCGAATCCCTAGCTCAGGTAAAAGAGGCGCTAGCGAGCAAAGCTGACATCATCATGCTAGACAACATGCCCCCCGCCATGATGAAAGAGGCCGTGCAGATGATTCGCGGCGAGAGCGATCGCGTCAAAATCGAAGCCTCCGGCAACGTGACGCTAGAGACCATCTGCACCGTAGCCGAAACCGGGGTGGACTATGTATCTACCAGCGCCCCGATCACGCGATCGCGGTGGTTAGATCTGAGCATGCGCATGGACTTCTGAACCACTCGAGCCGTATCCTCACTAAAGCGATCGCCTGCGCTGACTCCCTTGAAGGAAGCTGTGAGCGCAGCCCTGCCCCTTCCCGAAGCTAGATATTTGAATCGATAGCCAAAGCTTAAGCCCCTCTTAACAAAAGCATGGAGCGCGCTTAACATCTGCGTGAGACGTTGTAAAGCTGGATACCAGACTCAATGATCCAGCTCACAAAGACGTATCACGGAATCAGCTATGCCTTTTCAGTTACAGATTCTGCACGCCTCTGATTTAGAGGGCGGCGTTGACGCGATTACCAACGCGCCAAATTTTGCGGCGATTGAAGAGTTCCTAGAAGAGCAGGGCGGTGTTTTTAACAGCATTACCCTCTCTGCCGGCGATAACTACCTGCCGGGTCCCTTTGCGGCTGCTTCAAACGACCGCGAAACTTTTCGCGATGAGGAAGTTTTCAACGACTTCTACAACGCCCTGTTTGGCCTCGACGGTACAGCGGGCCAGTATGAGTCCCTGCGAGAGGGACTAGGCCGCGTCGATATCTCCATCATGAACCAGATTGGTTTTGATGCTTCTGCTATCGGTAACCACGAGTTCGACTTTGGCACCAGCACCTTCTTCGACATTATTGCTCCTGACTTCCGTGATCCGGGTCTTGAAGACGATCGCTGGGTAGGTGCCCAGTTCCCCTACCTGAGCGCTAACCTCGACTTCTCCGGGGATGAGGACCTAGCTAGCCTGTTCACCGGTCAAATCTTGACCAGCGACGCCTTTGAGACGGGCCCTGAAGAGTCCCTAGCTGGCGCAGATGTGCCTAAGATTGCCCCTGCCACCATCATTGAAGAGGTGGACCCCGACGGCGTGACCCAGCAGATTGGCGTCGTCGGTGCCACCACCCAAATCATCGAAGACATTAGCTCTACCGGTGGCGTTGAGGTGATCGGCCCTGACCAGAACGACATGGCGGCGCTGGCCGCTATCCTGCAGCCGCAGATCGACCGGCTGACGGCAGAAGGCGTCAACAAAATTATTCTGGTTTCCCACCTGCAGCAGTTTGCCCTAGAAGAAGAGCTGGCCACGCTGCTGAACGGGGTTGATGTGATCATTTCTGGTGGCTCCGACACAATCAACGCTGACGCTGAAGATGTGGCCCGGGGACTGCAGCCCGGCGATACCCCAGACCGCGACTATCCTGTTCAAACTACCGATGCTGCGGGTAACCCCGTGCTGATTGTCAGCACCAACGGCGAGTACAGCTACGTGGGTCGTCTAGTCGTTACCTTCGACGACAACGGTGTGGTGCTGCCCGGCAGCGTTGACCCCAACGTTAGCGGCGCCTTCGCCACCACTGATGCGGGCGTGCAGGCCCTGTTTGGCAATGAGGATCCCTTTGCTGATGGCACCGATGCCGCCGCCGTGCAGGACCTCGTTGGTAAGACTGTAGACATCGTTACCGAGCAGGACAGCGTGGTCTTTGGCTCGACTGATGTCTTCCTAGACGGTCGCCGCGCTGAGGTGCGCACCGAGGAGACTAACCTGGGTAACCTGACCGCGGACGCCAACCTGGCGATCGCCCAGCAGGCAGACTCTACTGTGCAGGTCTCCATCAAGAATGGCGGCGGCATTCGCGACGCCATTGGCTCTGTGGATGACGACGGTAACCTGCTGCCCACCGAGGCGAACCCTGCCTCTGGTAAGCAAGCGGGCGAAATCTCCCAGCTCGACATCGCCAACAGCCTGCGGTTCAATAACGGTCTCACCCTGCTGACCCTGACGGCTGACGAGCTGCGTCAGATTTTAGAGCAGGGCGTCGCTGGCACTGAAGACGGCGCGACCCCGGGCCAGTTCCCTCAGGTGAGCGGTATCTCCTTTAGCTTTGACGACAGCGGTCAAGCCATTGAGTTTGACGACGACGGCAACT
>JBCCAG010000693.1:0-2643 GCA_039814955.1 Cyanobacteria bacterium P01_A01_bin.135 | reverse complement strand
CGCCGCTGCCATGGTAGAGGCGGGGTGGGAGGTGGCTAGTCACGGCTACCGCTGGATCGACTACCAGTACGTGGGGGAAGCCACCGAGCGGCAGCATATCCAAACAGCGATCGCCCTCCATACCGAAGCTACCGGCAGCCGTCCTTTGGGGTTCTACCAAGGCCGCGTCAGCCCCAACACCCGCCGCCTAGTGATGGAAGAGGGAGGCTTTTTGTACGACGCCGACAGCTATGCCGATGACCTGCCCTACTGGGTCCAGGGCAGCGGTCGCCCCCACCTGGTGATTCCCTACACCCTAGACAACAACGACATGCGGTTCGCCACCGCTCAGGGCTTCAACTCTGGGGACCAGTTCTTCACCTACTTGAAGGATGCCTTTGATGTGCTCTACGCCGAGGGAGAAACCGCCCCCAAGATGATGAGCGTGGGGCTTCACTGCCGCCTGTCGGGGCGTCCAGGACGCACAGCGGCTCTGGCCCGATTCTTGGACTATGTGCAGGATCACGACCAGGTATGGGTGTGCCGCCGAGTGGAGATCGCGCAACATTGGCACTGCTACCATCTCCCTGAGGGCGTCAGCAATGCCTAAAGCTGGGCCGGATTACCGCATCCGCCCCATGAGCCGCGCCGAGGTGGAGATGGCGGTGAATTGGGCAGCAGCGGAGGGGTGGAATCCGGGGCTGCGGGACGCTGAGTGCTTTTATCAAGCTGACCCCGGCGGCTTTTGGGTAGGGCTGCTAGACGGGGAGCCTGTGGCGACGGTATCAGCGGTGCGCTACGGGGAGTCATTCGGGTTTGTTGGCTTCTATATCGTTAAACCTGAGTATCGAGGCCAGGGCTACGGGCTGCAGATTTGGCAGGCGGCGATCGCCCGCTTAGAGGGACGCACCGTAGGGTTAGATGGGGTAGTGGCCCAGCAGGAGAACTACCGGCGCTCGGGCTTCGTGCTGGCGCACCGCAACGCCCGCTACCAGGGCATTTTAGGCGGGGAAATGTCAGCGGTAGACCCGGCGATCGCATCCTTACAAACCATTCCCTTTGAGCAGCTATGCCGCTACGATGCGCCTTTTTTCCCTGGCGGCACCGCGACTCAGCCGACAACCCAGCGAGCAGCGTTTCTGCGCGGCTGGCTTGAAGCGCCGCATATTGGGCTGGGGTACCTGCGAGATGAGAGGATGCTGGGGTATGGGGTGATTCGCCCCTGTCAAAGCGGATATAAGGTGGGGCCGCTGTTTGCCGATGAGGAGGCGATCGCAGAGCGGCTATTTCTAGCGCTGCGGCAGATGGCCTTGAGTCAAACCCCGGATCCAGCGACGCCCATCTTTTTAGATATTCCTGTCGTAAACGCTGCCGCTCAGGCGCTCACCGCCCGCTACAGAATGACCCAGGTATTTGAAACAGCCCGCATGTATTTAGGACCGCCGCCGGAACTGCCGCTGGAGCGGCTGTTTGGGGTGACGAGTTTTGAACTGGGTTAGTGGGTAGGACTGACTGGTGACCAGTCCCTGCAGCATGGCTGTCACGGATACTGTGGCTACTGGCCTAGTAAGAACACCAGTCGCTCCAGCTCCCAGCGTAGAGCTTTCCCGGCCCAAGCCCTGCCAGCTCTAGAGAGAGCAAGTTAACGCAGGCCGTCACCCCCGAACCGCAGTACACTACCATCTCTTCTGCATCGCCTAAGTCCTGCCAGCGCTGCCGCTGTGCCAGGGGCGATCGCCCGTAGCCCTGTTCGTCGGTGACCTCTTGCCAAAAGCGGTTCACCGCGCCGGGGATATGGCCTGCCACTGGGTCAATGGGCTCCCGCTCCCCCCGGTAGCGATCGCCGCTGCGAGAATCAATCAAAACGCCTTGGCGCTGCTGATGGGCCTCTACTCCGGCTTTATCTATCACCCAGTGGTCCTGCACTTTGGGGGTGAAGCGGTCGGCGGTGGGGGCAGGCACTGCGGTTTCAGTGGGGTAGCCGCGATCGCACCAGCCGGAAAAGCCGCCGTCTAGGATTGCCACGCGCTCGTGGCCGAGGTAGCGCAGCAGCCACCACAGCCGGGCCGCAAAGGCGAACCGGGAGTCGTCGTAGGTGACGACGGTGGTGTGGTTGCCGATGCCCTTGGCTTCTAGGGTCTGCACCAGTTTCTCTACAGCGGGGAGCGGATGCCTGCCGCCGCGCTTGGTGGGCTGGACAGGACCTGACAAATCCTGATTGAGATGGAAGTAGACGGCTCCGGGAATGTGGCCTCTCTGGTAAGCCTGCTGACCAGCGTCCGGCTCCATAAGCGAGAAGCGGCAGTCGGCCATGACGAGGTCAGGGTGACCGAGGCGATCGCGCAGCCAGTCGACAGAAACGAGAGGAGAGGATAATTGGAGTGATGGGTCAGGCATCTTTACTTGCGTCGCCACTGACAACTTCAAAATCGCTATCAATTCACCCCATGAGAGTACCAATATTTCAGGTTGATGCCTTTACCAATAGAAAGCTGGGCCACCATCTCTGCGCGGGACGACACCTCTAGTTTGCGGAACATGCGCTTCAGCGCCTGCTTCACGGAATTTTCGGTGATCCAAAGCGTCTTACCGATCTGGGCGTTTGTTCGACCAAGGGCCACCTGCTGCGCAATTTCTAACTCCCGGGGCGTTAGACGATTGGCT
>JBCCAG010000576.1:0-3253 GCA_039814955.1 Cyanobacteria bacterium P01_A01_bin.135 | reverse complement strand
ATCGTATCTCAGCCTGACAACTCCTACCGCTGTCTGAGCTGCGATTTCCACAGAGATTTTTCCAAAGACAAAAAGAAGAAAGGTAGTAAATCTGGCGGTATGCTACCCCCACTCCTAATCACAGCAGGCTTGCTGCTACTGTTGCTATAGCAATAGTCAGTCGTTTGCACGAAATCGATTGAGATAGGCGCCTCGCCGTATGAGAGTAGGTTCCTCGCCGTACCATCGTATGTGGGGGGCCTGGGGACGGAATGCCTCCCCAAAGCAGCCCGTAGCGCGCTCAAGGAACAAAAGTCAGCACTTCCGGCCGCCGCAGATCTATCAAGCGGCGGCTACCTGTGCAGAACAAAGCCGTCTTCAGCTCGGCAATCAGCGCTGTGGCCAGCTCATCTAGGTCGGCCTGTGACTGAGCCGCCGCCTGCAGGAACGGAAAAGCCATACCGCTTAAATCAGCCCCCAGAGCGATCGCCGTTGCGGCATCTAGCCCGTTGCGGAGGCCCCCAGAGGCAATTAGCGGCACCTGAGGGGCTACCTCGCGCACCTGCAAAATGCATTCAGCAGTGGGGATGCCCCAATTGGCGAAGGTTTGTCCCAGCCGCCGCTGCTGCGGGTCTTCCGCCCGCTCCCGCTCAACCTGAGCCCAGGAGGTGCCCCCGGCACCCGCAACATCGATAGCTGCCACGCCAGCCTCTAGCAGGCGGCGAGCCACCGCACCCGAAATCCCGTTGCCCACTTCTTTGGCTACGACGGGCACCGGCAGCTCTCGGCACAGCTCAGCAATCTTGCTCAATAACCCCGAAAAGTCGGTATCCCCCCGGGATTGAACGCACTCTTGCAGCGGGTTGATGTGCAAAATTAGAGCATCTGCCTGCAGCCATTCCACTGCCTGTAAGCATTGCGCTAGCCCGTAGTCATAGTTGAGCTGCACCGCTCCCAGGTTGGCCAGCAGCAGAATATCCGGGGCGTAGTCCCGTACGGAAAAGGTAGACACCACAGCGGGATCTTCAATCGCCACTCGCTGAGACCCTACCCCCATGGCCATGCCGTACTGCTGAGCCGCGATCGCCAGCCGCTGATTGATCATCTGCGCCTGCTGGGTGCCCCCCGTCATAGAGGAAATCAGCAGGGGCGTCTGCAGCGCCTTACCCAAAAACCGGGTGGAAATATCAATATCCTCCCAGCTCATCTCAGGCAGACAGCAGTGGGTGAAGCGGTAGCGTTCTAGGCCAGTGGTCTGGCGAAACTGGACGTCCTCCTCCAGGCAAATGCGAATGTGCTCAGCTTTTCGCCGCTGGGTGCGCTCTGCCCCCGGAGGAGGATCGATAGGGTTAGAAGCCGTGCTGCCGATGAGAGGGTTAGAAACCATAGGGTAATGGGCGAAGCGAGCAGCGGGGTACCGCCAACGCTGGATTTTGCCCCCTTAATTTAGCATCAAGCCCGCTTGATCAACTCAACGCCGTCTCGGCCATCGACGGCCTGTAAATTGACCCGAATATCTTCGTCTTTCGAGGTGGGTAGGGTTTTGCCGCTGTAGTCGGGCTGAATGGGTAGCTCCCGGTGGCCAATCCGGTCGATTAGCACCGCCAACCGAACCAGAGTAGGACGCCCGTAGTCGGTGACGGCGTTGAGGGCGGCGCGGATCGTGCGCCCCTTGTGGATCACATCATCCACCAGCACCAAGCTCTTGCCTGAGAGATCGAAGTCGATTGTTGTTTTGGCAGGTGTGCGTAGCTTGATCTGATTTAAATCATCGCGATACAGGGTGATATCGAGTGCCCCCACTGGCACTGAGATTCCCTCCAGCGCTGTGATCTGCTGCGCCAATAGGTTGGCCATGGGCACTCCCCGGGTGTGGATGCCTAGTAGGGCCAGGGTATGCAGCGCTTTGGTCTGCTCGATAATCTCTGAGGCCAGTCGCGTCATGGTGCGCCGCATGGCCTCAGGGGATAAAATTTCAACCGTATCGGAAGACATAACCGGGGAATGACTCCGTAAAATACGTAAACGTCAATGTTTTATCCGCTCAGCGTCTTTGGCGCTGGCAGAGGTCGGGCGGCGGCGGTCCAAATTACCTCCACGCTCGTACAAGCAACTGGAAATTTACTTAATAGATTGCCATGATAAGTCATTTTCTTCAGTCCATAGGGTTACGGTCCACGTCAAAAGGAGCGATCGCCCGCTCTCTAGCGATCGCCCTCCTGCTCCTGACCGCCGCCTGTCAACCCGAGTCCGCCGATACCGATCAGGCGGTCGATGAGCCAGCCGGTGAGGATACCACTGCCGCCACTGGGGAGGCGCTCAAGCTGGGTACCCTGTTGCCCATTACCGGAGACCTCGCCCAGTACGGGGGGCCGATGCAGGAGAGCGCCAACCTACTGGTGGAAACTGTCAACGCCTGCGGCGGGGTTCTGGGTCAACCGGTGGAGATGATCTCGGAAGATACCCAAACCGAGCCGGCAGCAGGGGCCTCCGCCATGACCAAGCTGGCGGAAGTTGACCAGGTAGGCGGGGTTGTGGGAGCTGCGGCCAGCTCCATCTCCAGCGCGGCGGTGGATATCGCGGTGCGCAACCAGGTGGTGCAGATCTCCCCAGCCAGCACCAGCCCCGTGTTCACCGAGCGGGCCCAAAACGGCGACTTTAGCGGCTACTGGTTCCGCACCGCACCGCCGGATACCTTCCAAGGGGATGCGCTGGCCCAGCTCGCTAGCGATCGCGGCTATGAGACGGTGGCGGTGCTCGCCATCAACAATGACTACGGCAACGGCCTGGTAGACTCCTTCTCTACCGCCTTTGAAGGCATTGGTGGGGCCACCACTGAGCCTACCCTCTATACCCCAGATGCCACCACGTTTGATTCAGAGGTAAGTGCTGCCTTTAGCAGTGAGCCCGACGCCGTGCTGCTGGTGGCCTACCCTGAAACCGGTAGCCTTATCCTCAAGTCTGCCTTTGAGCAGGGTTTGCTAGACGGCGACACCGACATTATGCTCACCGACGGCATGAAAGATGACGGCATTGCCGAGCTGGTGGGCCAGACGGCAGACGGCAGCTACATCATCAGCGGCGTCTTTGGCACCGCCCCTAGCTCCACTGGCCCCGCCATCGACAGCTTCACCCAGGCCTATGAAGAGGCCTTCAACCGCACCCCCAGCGTGTTCGACCCCAACACCTGGGATGCCGCGGCGCTGATCGTCCTAGCGGCGGAAGCGGCCCAGTCGGCGGTCGGCAGCGATATCCAGGCCAACATTGCGGAAGT